>DATIFD010000423.1:0-21056 GCA_035455385.1 Burkholderiaceae bacterium | reverse complement strand
AGATCGACTGGTACAGCGCGGCGTCGAGGTCCTTGCCGGTCAACTGTTCGGGGGTGGTGTCGCCGTCGCGGCCCGCCGCCGAGGCGGCGGCTTCCGGGGGCATGGCGCGCGGCGTCGTGGCGGCCGATGCGGCGGCCGAGGGGCCCAGCGGCACCGGCTCCTTGTCGAGGCGGTCGAGCAGCGCGAAGTAGCGCGCGCCGAGGTCGGGATAGGCGGCGTCGCAAGGCTTGGATTGCGCGCAGCTCTCCGCGTAGCGCTGCATCACCTGCTGCTTGTTCACCAGTGCATCGGTCACCAGGCTGAAGCCGATCGGCACCACCGCGTCGAGCACCACCGCGCGCAGCCCGGGGGGCCGCTCGCGCATCAGGAATTGCGCCAGCTCGGTGCCGTACGACACGCCGTAGAAATTGAACGCCTCGTAGCCGAGCGCCCCGCGCACGGTGTCGACGTCGCGCGCGTTCTCCAGCGAGTTGAAGGCCGAGAGGTCGAATGCCTCGCGCGCGAGGCGTTCGCCGCAGCGGCGCATCGCGTCGGCCTTGCTGGCGTCGTCGGCATCGTCGGGCAGCGCCGACGCCTCGCGGCACTGCAACCGCGGCTGTGAGAAGTAGGTGCCGCGCTGGTCCCACAGCACGATGTCGCGGTTCAGCGTCGGCCGCTTGCCGGGGTCGCTGACCAGCAATTGCGCGAAGGTGCCGATCGTGGTGCCGCCGGGGCCGCCCTGCGCCAGGAACAGCGGATCGGCCCGGCGGTGGTCCTCGTCGGCCAGCGCCGGGATCACCACCACCGCCAGCCGGATGCGCGGCGACGCCGGGTCGCGGTGGCGCAGCGGCACCGAGACGAAGCCGCACTGTGCCTCGGACGGCCGGGCATCGAGCTTGAGGAGCCCGCAATCTTCGGGCGACCAGGCGTCGCCGAAGCGCGGGTGCTGCTGCGCCATCGCCGCCGACGGCAGCACCGGCAGCGCCAGCGCCAGCGCGATGGCGCCGCGCACGAGGCACCGGGCGCGGCGCGTGGCGTGGCGCAGCCGGCTCATGCGCCGATCGTGCCCGGCTTCACTCGCAGCGCGCGCGGCCGGCGCGCACGCAGTCGAAGAAGCCGAGCACCCGCTGCAGCGCCGGGATGCGGTAGCGGTCGGCCTCGATGAAGATCGAGTGCAGCGCCTGGGGCACGCTGCGGCCGATGCAGTAGCCTTTGCCGTGCGCGTCGTTGAGGCGGCGGCAGAACTCCACCTGTGCCGTCGGCTTGACGACCGTGTCGCTCCCGCCTTGCAGCAGCAGCACTGGCAGCGTGATCTTCGCGGCATCGGGGCCGCGCGCCTTCTCGGAGGCGACGCAGGCCTGGTTGAACCAGCGCAACGACACGCCGCCCACCTGGGCGTGCGGCGAGCCGCAATCGGCGCCGTCGCAGCGCGCGTCGTGGCGCGCCTGCCAGTGGCGCGCGAAGCGCAGCGCGCTGTGCGTCAGGTCGTTCGGCGTGCCCGGCGGCGCCGCCAGCACCGCGGCGTACTGCTCGTCGAACGGGCCGCCCTCGGCGTACTTGTCGGCCAGCGGGCCGGTACCCACGGTGTCGACGCTGTACTTCTCGCAGTACGTGTCGGCCAGCTTGGAGACGAGGCCGGCGTCGGCGGCGCCGGCCGCCCACGGCGCCATCATCGGCGTCACCAGCGCGGCCGCGGCGACGCCGCTGCGCTCGCCGGTCTGCTCGAGGTACAGCGCCGACACCGCGCCGCCCATCGAGTGCGCCAGCAGGAACAGCGGTCGCCGGTTGCCGGCGCGTGCGCTGCGCACCGGGCCGGCGACGAAGGCCGCGAGGTCCTCGACGTAGCGCTCGAAGTCGTCGACGTAGCCGATCGTGGTGTCGGCCGTCAGCAGCCGCTGCGAGAAGCCCTGGCCGCGGTGGTCGGCGATGTAGACCGAGTAGCCGTTGGCCACGAGGTCGCGGATCAGCTCCTGGTACATCACCAGCCCTTCGGTGCGGCCGGCGACGATGACCACGCCGCCGCGCGTCTCGGCACGGTGCCGGTACAGGCGATAGTGGATCTTGACGCCGCCCGCGCCGGCGAAGAAGCCGCGCGTCATCGGCGCGCGCTTCGCGGTGGCGGCTTCGAGGTCGCTCCACGCCGGGTAGGCCGCGAGGTAGGCCTCGACGCCGATGCGGTAGCGCGGGGCCGTGGCGTCCGGGGTCTCGAGCAGCGCGAAGGACGCATCGGCGGTCTGCGCCGCCGCCGGAGCCAGCGTGGCCACCAGCGCGGCGGCGCCGGCGCCGCGCTGCAGCCGGCGGCGCGCACGGCGCATCGCAGCCAGCCGTTTCATCGCACGCGCACGTGGGCCAGCGCCGGGTTGTCAGGCGCCCGCAGGCCCAGCTCGCGCATGCGCTGCTCGAGCAACGTGGCGATCATCAGGTTGCGGTGGGTCTTGGAGTCGGCGGGCACCACGGTCCACGGCGCCCAGTGCGTGCCGGTGGCGCTGATCGCGGCCTCGTAGGCAGCCATGTACTGGGTCCACTGCTTGCGCACCGCGAGGTCGCCGACGTCGAACTTCCAGTGCTTGCTGGTGTCGTCCAGGCGCTCCTGCAGCCGTCGCCGCTGCTCGTCCTTGGAGATGTGCAGCATGAACTTGCAGATCACGGTGCCGTGCTCGGTGAGCATGCGCTCGAAGCCGTTGATCTGCCGGTAGCGCTGCTCGATCTGCGTGTCGGTGAGCTGGCCGTTGACCACCGGCACCAGCACGTCCTCGTAGTGGCTGCGGTTGAAGACCACCAGCTCGCCGTTGCCCGGCATCGCGTGGTGGATGCGCCACCACGGGTCGTGCGCGCGCTCGTCCTCGGTGGGTGCCTTCCAGCCCACTGCGCGCAGGCCCAACGGGCTCATCGCGGTGAACACGCCGCGCAGCGTGCCGTCCTTGCCGCTGGTGTCCATGCCCTGCAGCACCACCAGCACCTTGTAGCGCCGGTCGGCGTAGAGCAGCCGCTGCAGGGTGTCGAGGCGATCGGCCAGCTCGACGGTGGCGGCGCGGTCGCGCTCGTGGTCGCCGGCCGACAGCGGGGTGGCGGCGGGGTCGATCTTGTCGAGGCGAAAACGGCGCTTCGGGGAACTGTGCTGGTACTTGGCGACGAGCGCGTCGAGCGAACGGGTCTTGGGCATCGGGCGACGTTAGCGCCAAAGGGCCGGCGCCAGCAAGCCCGGCGTGACGTGCGCACCGCGTTCGTGTGAGCGACCGTCGCGTCGCCGCACGCCGCGGCGGCTGCACGCGCGGCAGCGTGCAAGGCGTCTGACCTGGCTCAACCGGCACGGGCGCGTCGGCGCCTAGGCTCGGGCAGTTGGGTCCTTTCGTGGAGGTTGCACATGGCTGCCAAACAACTGCTGTTTCACGACGCGGCGCGCGAGCGCATCCGGCACGGCGTCGACGCGCTGGCCGAGGCGGTGCGGGTCACGCTCGGGCCGCGCGGGCGCACGGTGATCCTCGAGCGCGAGTTCGGCTCGCCGCAGATCGTCAACTCCGGCGTGCTGGTGGCCAAGTCGGTGGAGCTGGAGGATCGCTTCGAGAACATGGGCGCGCAGCTGCTGCGCGAGGTGGCCGCGCGCACCAGCGAGATGGCGGGCGACGGTACCACCACCGCCACCGTGCTGGCGCACGCGATGATCCACGAGGGCCTGCGCTACCTGGCCGGCGGCATGAACCCGATGGACCTCAAGCGCGGCGTCGAGCGCGCGGTCAACGCGGTGGTCGACGAGCTCAAGCGCGTGGCCAAGCCGTGCGGCACCGGGCAGGAGATCGCGCACGTGGCGGCGATCTCGGCCAACAACGACCGCTCGATCGGCGACCTGCTGGCCAGCGCGATCGACAAGGTCGGCCGCGAAGGCGCGATCTCGATCGAGGACGGCTCGGGGCTGGTCAGCGAGCTCGAGACGGTGGAAGGGCTGCAGTTCGACCGCGGCTTCCTGTCGCCGTACTTCATCAACAACGCCGAGAAGCAGGCCGCGGTGCTCGAGGACGTCGCGATCCTGCTGCTCGACAAGAAGCTGTCGTCGCTGAAGGACCTGCTGCCGCTGCTGGAGGAGATCGTCAAGGCCGGGCGGCCGCTGCTGGTGATCGCCGAGGAGATCGAGAGCGACGCACTGGCCACGCTGGTGGTCAACACGATCCGCGGCACCATCAAGAGCTGCGCGGTCAAGGCGCCGGGCTTCGGCGATCGTCGCAAGGCGATGCTGCAGGACATCGCGGTGCTGACCGGCGGCACGCTGGTCAGCGAGGAGGTCGGGCTGACACTGGAGAAGGCCAAGCTGGCCAACATGGGCCGCGCGCGCCGCGTCGAGATCGGCAAGGAAACCACCACCGTCATCGGCGGCGCCGGCGCGCCGGAGGCGATCCAGGCGCGCATCGCATCGATCAAGCAGGAGCGCAAGGCGGCCACCAGCGACTACGATCGCGAAAAGCTCGACGAGCGCATCGCCAAGCTGTCCGGCGGCGTGGCGCTGATCAAGGTCGGGGCGGCGACGGAGACCGAACTGAAGGAGCGCAAGGTGCGCGTCGAGGATGCGCTGCATGCCACGCGTGCGGCGGTGGCCGAGGGCATCGTGCCCGGCGGTGGCGTCGCGCTGCTGCGCGCGCGCGGCGTGCTCGCCGACATGCGCGGCGCCAACCTCGACGAGGACTCCGGCGTGCGCATCGTCGCGCGCGCACTCGAGGAGCCGCTGCGCTGGATCGTCGCCAATGCGGGGCAGGAGCCGTCGGTGGTGGTCAACCGCATCGCCGCCGACGACGCGCCGGCTTTCGGGTACAACGCGGCCTCGGGCGACTTCGGGGACATGCTGGCGATGGGCGTGATCGATCCGGTCAAGGTGACGCGGCTGGCGCTGCAGAACGCGGCGTCGATCGCCGCGCTGGTGCTGACCACCGACTGCGTGATCGCCGAGGTGCCCAAGGCCAGGCCTGCGATGCCGATGGACACCGGGCTCGCGCCCGAGATGGCCTGAAGAATCGACGATGGACACGCCGGCATCGAGCGACAGCGCCGCCGCGGCCCGACGCCTGGGCGCGGCCGAACTCGCCACCCGCTGCGACCCGGCGACGCTGCAGGGCGCGCTCGACGGCGCCGGCACGCCGCCGCGGACGCTGGTGGGCCAGCGGCGCGCGCTGCAGGCGGCGGCGTTCGCGTTCGCGATGCCGCACGAGGGCTACCACCTGTTCGTCAGCGGGCCGCCGGGCAGCGGCAAGAAGACGCTGGCGCGTGAGGCCATTGCCGAGCAAGTGACGCGCCAGGCCGTGCAGCGAAGCGACTGGGTCTACGTCAACAACTTCGACCAGCCGCACCGCCCACAGGCGCTGGAGCTGCCGGGCGGCCGCGGCGCTGTGCTGCGCAACGAACTGCGTGCGCTGGTGCTGGAGCTGCGCAGCACGATCCCGGCGATGTTCGATTCGGAGGAGTTCGTCGCCGAGGTCGAACGCATCAACGCCGAGTACAAGGAGCGCGCCGAGCAGGCACTCGAGGCGGTGGCGCAGGACGCGCAGCGGCGCGGCCTGGCGATGTTGCGCACGCCGATGGGCTTCACCTTCGCCCCCACCAAGGACGGCGAGGTGATGCCGCAGGCGGCGTTCGAGGCGCTGCCGCTGGAGCAGCGCGAGGCGCTGCAGCGCTCGGTGGCCGAGGTGCAGGAGCAGCTGGTCAAGGTGCTGCGCACGACGATGCGCTCGCACAAGGAGCACGCCGACCGCGTGCGCGCGGCCAGCCGCGCGACGACCTCGATCGTCGTCGAGCATGCGATCGGCGAGCTGCTGGCGCGCTATGCCGACCTGCCGGCGGTGCACCGCTACCTCGAGGCGGTGCGCGACGACGTGATCGAGCATGCCGACGACTTCCGGCCGCGCAGCGCCGAGGGGTTGTCGGAGTCGGCGCTGTTCGGCGGCGGCACCGACGAGCTCGGCCGCTACGAGGTCAACCTGCTGGTCGACGCCAGCGGCAGCGACGGCGGCGCGGTGCTCGACGCCGAGTGGCCGTCGCACGCCAACCTGGTGGGCCGCGTCGAGCACCTGTCGCGCTTCGGCGCGCTGGTCACCGACTTCCGCATGATCAAGCCCGGGCTGCTGCATCGTGCCAACGGCGGCTACCTGCTGATCGACGCGGTCAAGCTGCTGACGCAGCCGTACGCCTGGGAGGCCTTGAAGCGCGCGTTGACGCGGCGCGAGATCCGCATCGAATCGCTCGGCGACGTGATCGGCCTGGTGTCCACCGTGCAGCTGGAGCCCGAGCCGATACCGCTCAGGATCAAGGTCGTGCTGGTCGGCGACCGCCAGATCTGCGCGCTACTGCAGGCATTCGACCCGGAGTTCGGGCGCCTGTTTCGCGTGCAGGCCGACCTCGGCGACGAGCTGCCGCGTGAGCCCGCCACGCAGCTCGAGCTGGCGCGCGTGTTGGCGGCAGGCATGCAGGCCGGCAAGCTGCTGCCGCCGACCACCGAGGCGCTGGCCGCGCTGATCGACCACGGCACGCGCTGCGCCGGCGACACCGCGCACATCGACTCCAACGTGCAGCGCCTGTTCGATGTGGCTTTCGAAGCCGAGCACCTGGCACGCCTGGCCGCGCGCGAGCGCGTGCAGGCGAGCGACGTGGCGGCCGCGGTGGCGGCACGCCGCGACCGCGCGGCGCGCGTGCACGAGCGCATGCACGAGGCGATGCTGCGCGAGCAGGTGCTGATCGCCACACAGGGCACGCGCGTCGGCCAGGTCAACGGCCTGAGCGTCTACGCGGTGGGCGACGAGTGGTTCGGCGCACCGATGCGCATCACCGCGACCAGCCGGCTCGGCGACGGCCGCGTGATCGACGTGCAGCGCGAATCGAGCCTGAGCGGGCCGCTGCAGGCCAAGGGCGTGATGATCCTGTCGTCGTTCATCGCCGCGCGCTACTCGCGGCTGCGCGAGCACTCGATCAGCGCCAGCCTGGTGTTCGAGCAGACCTACGGCATGGTCGACGGCGACAGCGCGTCGCTGGGCGAGCTGGTGGCACTGCTGTCGTCGATCGGCGACACGCCGATCAGGCAGTCGCTGGCCGTCACCGGCTCGGTCAACCAGTTCGGCGACGTGCAGCCGATCGGCGGCGTCAACGAGAAGATCGAGGGCTTTTTCGAGCTGTGCCGCGCGCGCGGCCTCGACGGCCAGGGTATCGTGCTGCCGGTGGCCAACGTGTCGAGCCTGATGCTCGGCGACGCCGTCATCGACGCCGTGCGCGAAGGCCGCTTCGCGATCTACGCGGTGTCCAACGTCGACGCCGCGCTCGAGGTGATGACCGGCCTGCCGGCCGGCGACCCCAACCGGCCCGACTCGACCACGGCCAACGGCCGCGTCGCGCGCCGCCTGAGCGAGTTCGCGGGGCGCCACCTGCCCGGCATCAAGGCCTTGCGCCGCGTGCGCATGGCGCCGCGCCAGCGCCCGCGCGAGGGGCAGCCATGAACGCCTCCATGGAGCGCCGCATCGCCGTCGTGCTCGACGACGTGGCCGCCGCGGCAGCGCCCCTGGCGTGGTCGCAGTTGCTGGCGCAGACGCTGCGTCGCGAGCTGCGGGTGGTGTATGTCGAGCGCAGCTCGGTGCTCGAGGCGGCGGCGCTGCCGATCACGCAGTCGCTGGCGCACGCGGGCGCGCAGTGGGCGGACTTCGAGCCGGCCGACATCGAACGGGCCTATCGGCTGCAAGTGGCGCGCCTGCAGGGGCTGATGCAGCGCCTCGGCCTGCAGCAGGCGCTGCGCTCGCTGCAGGTGGTGCGCGGCGCGCTGCAACACGCCGCCCTCGACGTCGACGGCGAATCCGACCTGGTGCTGGTGGGGGCGGCGGCGCTGCTGCCGGGTGCGCCGCCGGTGGGGCAGGTGCGCTGCCGCAGCGTGCTGGCGTGGGCCGACGACAGCGAGCAAGGGCTGCGGCTGGTGGAGTTCGCCACCCGGTGCGCGCGATCGCTCGGTGCGACGCAGCGCATCGTGCACATGAGCGGTCCGCTCGAGCCGGGCGAGATCGAACGCGCGCGCGCCGATCTGCTGATGCTGCCGCGCGAGCGCGCGTCGGCGCGGGTGCTGGCCGCCGCGCGGCGGCCGTTGCTGCTGGTGGGCCGCAAGGACTGAACACCCCGTGCAGGCCAGCCCGCACTCGCCGGAGTTCCGCATCCTCGCGGTGTCGGGCGGCGGCTTCCTCGGGATGTTCGCCGCCGGCGTGCTGGCGCAGTTGGAGGAGCAGGCGGGTGAGCCGCTGGCGCGCCGCTTCGACCTGGTGGCCGGCACGTCGGTGGGCGCCGTCCTCGCGTCGTGCCTGGCCTGCGAGGTGCCGATGCGCGACGTGGTCGAGCTGTTTCGCCGGCACGGGGCCGAGGTGTTCTCGCCGCGCGAGCTGCCCAGCGGGCCGGTCAGCCGGCTGCTGGATCTCAGCCGCTCGGTGCTCGGCCCGAAGTACAGCGGCGCCGCGCTGCGCAAGGCGCTCGAGGCCCGCCTCGGGCGCCGCACGATGGCCGAGACGCTGCATCCGCTGGTGTTGCCGGCGGTCAACGTGACGCGCTGCGTCAGCAAGGTCTTCAAGTCGCCGCACGCGCGCGGCTCGCGCGGCGACGAGCGCGTGCGGCTGGTCGACGCCACGCTGGCGAGCTGCGCGGCGCCGGCGTACTTTCCGTCGGTGGAGATCGGCGGCCAGCTCTACGCCGACGGCGGGCTGTTCGCGGTGGCGCCGGATCAGGTGGCGCTGCACGAGGCGCAGCACTTCATGGGCGCCGACGTCGAACGCGTGCGCATGGTGTCGGTGGGCACCGCCACCGCCGGCTACCAGCCCGCCGGCGGCGTCAACGACGATGCCGGCGCGGTGGGCTGGCTGTCCGGCGGGCGCCTGATCCTCACGCTGATCGCGGTGCAGCAGCAGCACGTGCAGGCGATGATGGAAGACCGGCTCGGTGCGCGCTACCTGCGCCTGGATGCGCCGTGGCCGCGCGACGCCGGGCTCGGGGTCGACGTGGCGACGGCACAGGCGTCGACGCTGCTGCTTGCATTGGCCGAGCAGGCGGTGGCGCAAACGCCGGGCGCGCGGCTGCGCGCCTTCATGCAGCCGCGCGGCTGATCAGCCGTCGGCCCACCAGGGCTGCTCGCCGAGGTGGCGCTCGGCCCACTCCTTGGCCTTGGCGATCGCGATGCGGATCGCCTTGCCTTCTTCCATGCCTTCGGCCAGCAGCGCGTTGGCGATCTCGATCGCCTTGCTGCGCACCGGCGGCGCCAGGTGGCGCATCGACGTCGGGTAGCGTGTTTCGTCCCAGGGCATTACGAGTGAGCCTCCTGGCCGGCCACGCGAGACGCTCCGCGCCGGCGTGTGGACACCGCTACGCGCGGACTCAGTGCGTCAGCAGCACCGGCAGCGTCATCGACTCGAGCACGGTGCGGCTGGCGCCGCCCAGCACCAGTTCGCGCGCGCGCGAGTGGCCGTACAGGCCCATCACCATCAGGTCGGCACCGAAGTCGGCGGCCATCGACAGCATGATCTCGCCGGCCTCGGACGTCTGCGTGGTCAGCGTGTGGCACTTGGCGTCGACGCCGTGACGGCGCAGGAACTGCTGCACCGCGGTCTTGTCGGCCACCTCGCCATCGACGCCGACCTGGACCGCCTTGGCCAGCCGCAGCAGCGGCAGCGCCGCCGTGACCGCGTGCGCCGATTCGCTGCTCTCCTTCCAGGCCACGAACACGGTGTCGAAGCTTGCGTTGCGCGGACCGATGTACGGCACCACCAGCGCCGGCTTGCCGCTGTGCAGCACCACCGATTGCACGAAGTCGGGCAGCACGCCGGTTTCGCGGTGCTGCCGGTCGTGTTGCCCGAGCACCAGCAGGTCGGCGTACAGCGCCTGGCGCACGAACCCGAACTCCGGCGCTTCCTGCGCCTCGCTCCACTGCAGCTGTGCGCCCGGCTCGGCGTTGGCGCTCGTGACCAGCTTGCGCGCCGCGGCCATGCGCTCGGCGTCGAGCGCGATCAGCGAATCGGCGGCGCTGCCGACCACGATGTCGCTGGCCATCTGCACGTACAGCGGCGTCACCGCGTACACCGCAGTGGCGGTGGCGCCGAACCGGCCGGCCAGGTTGCGCGCCACGCGCAGCCGTGCCGCACCGTGCGGACCGGCGTCCAGGTGCACGAGGATCGATTGGATCGGGTTCATCGTCAGGTTCCTCTCGCGTGATGCATGGCCCGGCCGGGCTGCGGGCGGCGCGAACGGCGTCAGCCGATCGCGAGCCGCTTGCCGCTGGACGAGGCCTTCTTCGGCAGCGTCAGTTCGAGCACGCCATTGTCGTACTTGGCGTCGGCCTTGGAGTCATCCACGGCGCTGGCCAGCGTGAAGCTGCGGCTGGCGTAGCCGTACTCGCGCTCGGAGCGCAGCACGCGGCCTTCCTTCTTCTCTTCCTTCTCCTTCTTGACCTCGGCGCTGATCGTCACCTGGTTGCCTTCGATGCGCACGTCGATGTCTTCCTTGCGCACGCCGGGGATCTCGGCTTTGACGACGTAGTTGTCGTCGTGCTCGGTGAGGTCGATCTTGATGCGCGGCGCCTGGCTCATCGGCTCGAAGCGCCACGGGCGCAGGAAACCGCGGAACGCATCGTCGAACGGTTCCAGGTCGAACAGGTTGTTGACTCGTAGTTGGTTCATCGTGTCCTCCTGATGGATCGTGTCTGGCGCGGCGGATTGCTCCGCTGCATCGCCATGATCCCGCCGATACCGGCCGGCCGGATTGACCTTGCGCAAGCCGCCGCGCCCCGGCGCCGTCAGGCGCGCTGCACGCACTTCTCGTACAGCCCGAGCAGGCGGCCGTGCGGGTCGTAGCGCGCCTTCAGGCGGGCGAACTCGGCCATGCCGTAGGCGGCGTCGAACTCCTCGCGGGTGAAGAAGCTGTCGGAGTACAGGGACTTGATGCCGCCCAGGCGCAGCACCTCGCGCTCCACCAGCCGGTTGAAGTGGCCGGCCTCGTGCGCCGTGCGGCTGTGCACCGTGTCCCAGAAGCCGAAGTTGACGTACAGCGCGCCTTCGGCCAGCGGGTACAGCGGGAACGACCCCGCGCCGGCCGGCGCGCGCAGCGGGCACAGCCAGATCGGCACGATGCCGATCTCGCGCAGCAGGAATTCGAGGAACCCGGCCGCGTGCTGCAGCGGGATGTCGACGTCCTGGATCACCGCCTCGGGATGGTCGCCGCGCAGGCGCGCCCAGCGCCGTGCCAGGCCGGTGCGCGCGTTCCAGCGCATGATGCGGGTGTAGGTGCGCGAGTTCAGCCGCTCACGGCCGAACAGGCGGCGCAGCAGCGGGTTCTGTGCGCCGACGTTCTTGGAGCACCAGAACCAGTCGGTGTCCCAGCGCCACAGGTAGTCGCGCGTGTGCAGGTGATCGACCTCGGTGTCGAGCAGCGAGCGGTAGTAGATGTGCTCGTAGGTGTAGTCGCTGACGTGCGGCGCCTCGTCGACAAAGCGCGCCAGGTTGAGCACCAGCGGCCGCGCGCCGAACGCCACCGCATCGACGAAGTCGGCATCGCCGTCGCAGGCCGCGGCCATGGCCGCGAACAGCGCCGCCGCGTCGTCGTGACGGCGGTGCTCGACGCGAACGAAAGGCCGCACCGGCAGCGTGCGCTGGCGCAGCCGCAGCGCGTAGCCGAGCGTGCCGTACGAGTTGGGAAAACCGAAGAACAGGTCGCGGTGCTCGTTGTGCGGCGTGGCGTGCACCACGTCGCCGTCGGGCAGCAGCACGTCGAGCTCGAGCAGGCCGTGGTGCACCAGCCCGTGGCGAAACGACGTGGCCTCGATGCCGACGCCGGCCGCCGCGCCACCGAGCGTGATGGTCTTCAGCTGCGGCACCACCGCCGGCATCGCGCCGTGCGCCAGCGTGGCTGCCGCCAGCGCCTCGAACGTGACCAGGCCTTCGGCATCGACCCAGCCCTGCCGCGGATCGACCGCCAGCACGTGGTGGAATGCGCTCAGGTCGAGCCGGCGCTTCGGCGCCCCCTCGGCGCGGTCGCGGAACAGATTGGACGTGCCCTTGGCCAGGCCGAGCGGCGCGCCCGCGGCCTGCGCGCGCAACTGCGCCAGCAGCGCCTCGCGCCGTTGCCGATGGGCCTGCAGTTCGTCGTTCACGGGTGGTCGTTCGCGCCTCAGGGCGCGCCGTAGAGGTGGCCGCGCCCCATCGGGTAGTTGTCGCGGGTGACGTTGCCCTTGCTGAAGACGATCTGGAACAGGTGCGTGTAGCCGGCGCTCGAGCGGAACATCTCGGCGCAGCCCACCAGGTAGCTGCGCCAGATGCGGCGGAAGCGCTCGTCGAACCGTTTGGGGTCGAGCGCCTGGATCGCCGGCCACTGGCGCTCGAAGCGCAGCGCCCACTCGTCGAGCGTGAGCGCGTAGTGGCGGCGCAGGTTCTCGACGTCGATCACTTCGAGGCCGCAGCGCTCCATCTCGACGATGGCATCGGCCAGGCTCGGGATCCAGCCGCCGGGGAAGACGTGCTTGCGGATGAACAGCTCGGTGCTGTAGCGGCCGACGTGGCCGATGAAGTGCAGCATGCCGAGCCCGCCGGGCTTCAGGAAGTCGGCATGCGCCTTGATCACCTCGGCCAGCTGGTCGCGGCCGGCGTGTTCGAGCACGCCGATCGACACCACCTTGTCGTAGGTCTGGTCGACCTCGCGGAAGTCGGCCTCGCGTACCCGCAGCTTGTCGGCCAGGCCGCGGCGCGCGATCTCCTCGCGCAGCCAGTCGACCTGCTCGGTGGTGGTGTTGACGCCGGTGCCGATGGCGCCCACGGTCTGCTGCGCGCGGAACATGAAGCCGCCGAAGCCGCAGCCGATGTCGACGAAGCGCTCGCCCGGCGCGAGCCGGATCTTGCGGCACGCGTGGTCGATCTTGCGCTGCTGCGCCTGCTCCAACGAGGTCGTGCCCTCGGGCCAGTAGGCGCACGTGTACATCATCAGCGGGTCGTCGAGCCACAGCCGGTAGAAGTCGGCGCCCAGCCCGTAGTGCGCGCGCGCGTTGGCCTTGGCCTGCGCCGCACTGCGGTTGGAGTAGCGCAGCTCGTGCACTTCGTTTTCCAGCCCGCTGACGGCGTTGAACTGCGCGTCGAAGCCGCTGGCCATGGCGGCGGCGAACGCGGCGTCGAGGTCGCCTTCGACGTCGACCGCCTGCTCGAAGTAGGCGTCGAGCAGCCCGATGTGGCCGCGCAGGAAGGTCGACAGCAGCGCCGCGTCGCTGCGGAACACGACGCGGAACCGCGGCTCGCCGCTGCCGGTCGCATACGCGCTGCCGTCGGGCGTGACGACCGCGAAAGCAGCGCCCGAACGCTCGCCGAGCGAATCGACGAGGCTTTGCACCAATGCGCCGCTGACGTTCATGCATCATCCTGTGCCGGCTGTCGGCGCCGGGGCTTGATTGTCGTCAACCGCGCCGGCCCCGTTGTGCCGAGGATCGACCGTCATGGAAAAGAAACACGCCTGGAATCTCGGCTACTGGCTGCTCGCGGTGCTGGCCGTGCTGTGGGCGCAGAACCTGTGGCAGGCGGCGGTGCTCGTCGAGCCGGTGCCGTACAGCGAGTTCGAGAAGGCGCTGGCCGACGGCCGCATCGACGACGTGACGATCGGCGAGCGCACGATCACCGGCCACCTCAAGGTACCCGAGGGGCGCAAGACCACGCTGGTGGCCACCCGCGTCGAGCCCGACATCGCGGATCGTCTCGACAAGTACGGCGTTCGCTACACGCGCGTGGTCGAGAGCACGCTGCTGCGCGACCTGATGTCGTGGATCGTGCCGGCGCTGGTGTTCGTCGGGCTGTGGTACTTCGTGATCCGCCGCATGGCCGACCGCCAGGGCGGCGGCATGGGCGGCTTCCTGTCGATCGGCAAGAGCCGCGCCAAGGTCTATGTGCAGACCGACACCGGCGTCACCTTCGCCGACGTGGCCGGAGTCGACGAGGCGCGCGCCGAGCTGGCCGAGGTGGTGGACTTCCTGAAGAACCCCAAGGAGTACGGCCGCCTGGGCGCGCACATTCCGCGCGGCGTGCTGCTGGTGGGGCCGCCGGGCACCGGCAAGACGCTGCTGGCCAAGGCTGTGGCCGGCGAGGCCGGGGTGCCGTTCTTCTCGATCTCGGGCAGCGAGTTCGTCGAGATGTTCGTCGGCGTCGGCGCCGCGCGCGTGCGCGACCTGTTCGAGCAGGCGCGCAACCGCGCGCCGGCGATCATCTTCATCGACGAGCTCGATGCGCTCGGCCGCGCGCGCGGCATCTACGGCGGCTTCGGCGGGCACGACGAGAAGGAGCAGACGCTGAACCAACTGCTCGCCGAGATGGACGGCTTCGACACCTCGGTCGGGTTGATCATCCTGGCGGCGACCAACCGGCCCGAGATCCTCGACCCGGCGCTGCTGCGTGCCGGGCGCTTCGATCGCCAGGTGCTGGTCGACCGGCCCGATCGCAAAGGCCGGCTCGACATCCTGAAGGTGCACGTGCGCAAGATCACCCTCGACCCGGCGCTGTCGCTCGACGAGGTGGCCGCGCTGACGCCGGGGTTCAGCGGCGCCGACCTCGCCAACCTGGTCAACGAGGCGGCGCTGGCCGCCACGCGCCGCCAGGCCACGACCGTGCAGATGCGCGATTTCACCGCTGCCGTCGAGCGCATCGTCGCCGGCCTCGAGCGGCGCAGCCGGCTCATCAGCGACAAGGAGCGCCGCTGGGTCGCGTACCACGAGATGGGGCATGCGCTGGTCGCGCTGTCGGTGCCCGACGGCGACGCGGTGCACAAGGTGTCGATCATCCCGCGCGGTGTCGGCGCGCTCGGCTACACGATCCAGCGCCCGAGCGAAGACCGCTACCTGACCACGCGCGGCGAGATGCAGCGGCGCATCGCGGTGCTGCTGGGCGGGCGCGCGGCCGAGATCGAGGTGTTCGGCGAGTTCTCCAGCGGCGCGGCCGACGACCTGGCGCGTGCCACCGAGATCGCGCGCGACATGGTGGTGCGCCACGGCATGGACGAGGGCATCGGCCCGGTCGCCATCGAGCCGCCACAGTCGACGATGCTCGAGGTCACGCCGGTGGTGCCGACGCGTCCGCCGGTGTCCGAGGCGCTGCAGCAGCGCGTCGACGACGCGATCCACGCGATCGTCGCTGCCGGGCTGGAGCAGGCGCGCGCCGTGCTCAAGCGCCACCGCGACCTGCTCGACCGCGGCGCGCAGGAGCTGCTGCAGAAGGAGACGCTCGACGAGGAGGCGATCGCCGCCTACGCGCAGGCTGTCCGCAACGCCTGAGGCGGCGCGCTGAGGTCGCACGCGGCCTCCTCGAGGCCTTGACGCACACGGCCAACTTGGCGAAGCTGCACGCGTGACGCATCAGATCGTCTATTCGTCCAAGGCGAACCGGCGGATGTCGGTCAGCGACCTGGAGGAGATCTTGGTCGACGCGCGCACGGGCAACGAGGCGCGCAACGTCACCGGCGCGCTCGTCTACGTCGACGGCGTGTTTCTGCAGATCCTGGAGGGCGAGAAGGAGACGCTGCAGCGCCTGATGCGCAGCATCGCCGCCGACGCGCGGCACTCCTCGGTGACGGTGTTTCACGAGGCCGATGTCGAGCGGCCGCTCTTCAGCGACTGGCGCATGGCCTACGTGGGCGCCAAGCCGGAGCAGATGGCCGTCTGGGCGGGGCTCGAAGGCACGGCATCGATCGAGACCATCCTGCAAGGCGTGCGGCGCGAGCCGCAGCGCACGCCTCGCATGCTCGAGCACATCCTCCAGACGCTGGCGCGCTGAGCCTGTCGGCGCCCGCCGTGCCGACACGGCCTCGCGCGGCACTACTCGAAGTCGAGCAGCACCTTCATCGACCGCGTGCGGTCGGCCGCCAGCGCGAACGCGCGGCCGGCGTCGCGGTACGGCAGCGTGGCGGAGACCAGTGGCTTCAGGTCGACCAGACGCTGGTTGATCAGGCTGACCGCGACGCCGAACTCCTCGTGGAAGCGGAAGGTGCCGCGCAGGTCGAACTCCTTGGCCACCGCGGTGTTCAGCGGCAGCGTCACCTCGCCGCCGGCCAGCCCGCATTGCACGACGATGCCGCGCGGCCGCAGCACGTCGAACCCGGCGCGCAGCGCAAGCGCGTTGCCGCTGCACTCGAACAGGATGTCCAACTGGCCCTTGTCGACGGCGTCGCGCGCCAGCGCGTCGGGCTGCCCAGTGACGTTGACCGTCTCGTCGGCACCGACCTTGGCCGCCTTGCGCAGCGGCTGGTCGACGACGTCGGTGGCGACGATGCGGGTGGCGCCGGCGCGGCGTGCGGCGATGATCACCATCGCGCCGATCGGCCCGCAGCCGGTCACCAGAACCGAGCGGCCGAGCAACGCTCCGGCGCGGTTGACCGCGTGCAGCGCCACCGCCAGCGGCTCGGCCATCGCGCCTTCGGCGTCGCTGACGCCGTCGGCGAGCTTGAACGCCTGCTGCGCCTCGATCACGATCTGCTGGCGAAACGCGCCCTGCACGTGCGGCATCCGCATCGCGCTGCCGTAGTAGCGCATGTCGAGGCAGTGGTTCTGCAGCCCGAGCTGGCAGAAGCGGCACGCACCGCAAGGACGGCTCGGGCACACCGCGATGCGGTCACCGATCGCGAGGCCGCTGACGTCGGCGCCGACCGCCTCGACGACGCCGGCCACCTCGTGGCCGAGCACCATCGGCTCGCGGATGCGGATGGTGCCGAAGCCGCCGTGCTGGAAGTAGTGCAGGTCCGAGCCGCAGATGCCGCCGGTGCGCACGCGCACGCGCGCCTGGCCGGGGCCGACTTCGGGTGTGGCGATCTTTTCGACCCGCAGGTCGCCGGGGGCGTGGATGACGAGGGCGTCCATGCGCCGATTGTCACCGCGTCACGGTGGCATCGACGCGCCGCACTTCCAGCACTGCGTGAACGCGCCTTCGATCAGCTCGCCGCAGCCGGGGCAGACCCAGCGGCGGAACGGCGGATGGCGCAGCTGGTGCAGCAGCGTGCGGGCCGCGTCGAGCTGGTCGTCGTCGGCGATCCACACCTCGGGCAACGCCTGGTCGGGTGGGATCTCGCCGGCGATGCTGCCGACGTAGGCGCGCTGCACGCTGACGTCGAAGCCGCCCTGGCGCAGCATATCGGCCCACAGCGTGGCCAGCGCGAGGTTCGGAGCTTGGGTCACCCGCTTCATCGTCGGCGTCCGGCGCCGCGCAGCGCCGAGGTCATGATGCCGGCGACGATCAGCGCGAAAGCCGCCAGGTGGTACGCCTGTGGCCAGCTGCCGAGCACCGCGCCGGACATCAGCGCCGTGAGCAGCGGCGTGAGGTTGGAGAACAGCGCCGCCATCGCCGGACCGGCCCGCGCGACGCCAGTGCCCCAGGCGTAGTAGGCGATCAGCGACGGGCCGGTGGCCAAGTAGACCAGCGCCAGCGCGAGCGGCCAGCCCCAGCGCACGTGCTCCTGCGCATCGGCGAGCAGCGCGGCCTCCAGCCCGGCCCCGGCGGCGGCCCAGACGATGCCGAACAGCACCTGCACGAGCAGGAACTCGGCCCAGTTCCACGGCGGCCGCGCGTCGCCGCGCATCGACGCCGGCGGCTTGGCGAGCAGCCAGCTGTAGATCGACCAGCAGAAGATCGCCACCAGGATCAGCAGGTCGCCGGGCACCAGGTGGATCTCGGTCACCGCCAGCAGGTGGCCGCGCGTCAGTACCGTCACCACGCCGGCCAGCGACAGCGTCGCTGCAGCCAAGTCGCGCCGCCCGGGTCGCACGTGGAAGAACAGCAGCCCGTTGAGCATCATCCACAGCGGCACGCTGGCGGCGATCAGCGTCACGTTCAGCGGCGACGACGTGCGCAGCGCCATGTATTGCAGCGCGTTGTACATGCCCACGCCGAGCAGGCCGAGCATCGCCAGGTGCGGCCAGCGCTCGCGCACCTGGGCGCGCCGCTCGGGCGTGCCGAACGCGCGCCAGCCCAGCGGCAGCAACAGCAGCAGCGCGCCGACCCAGCGGATCAGGTTCAGCAGCACGGGCGGCGCGTAGCCGACCATCAGGCGGCCGATGACCGCGTTGCCCGCCCACATCAGAGGCGGTAGCGTGAGCAGGAGGGCCAGGCGCGGACTCAGGTGCATCTGCGCATCATGCCTGCCGCGCCGGCGGCGCCGCCGCTGCGAAGCCCTTGGCCCGCGGCCGCGCGGCCGATGGCGTACGCTTGCGCTTTCTCGAAGCCGCTGAAGGAGTGCGCATGGCCAAGACGATCCAGATTCAAAAGACCGGCGGCCCGGAGGTGATGCAGCTGGTCGACCTGCCGGTGGGCGCCCCCGGCCCCGGCGAGATCCGCATCCGGCACAAGGCGTGCGGCCTCAACTTCATCGACGTCTACCAGCGCACGGGCCTGTACGCCAACCCGCTGCCGCTGACGCTCGGCATGGAGGGCGCTGGCGTCGTCGATGCGGTGGGCGAGGGCGTCACACACCTCAAGGCCGGCGACCGCGCGGCGTATGCGAGCAACCCGCCGGGCAGCTACAGCGAGGCGCGCGTGATGCCGGCCAAGAACGTCGTCAAGCTGCCCGACGCGATCGCCTTCGAGACCGGCGCGGCGATGATGCTCAAGGGCCTGACCGCGCAGTACCTGCTCAAGCGCACGCTGCCGCAAGGCGGCCTGCAGGCCGGCGACTTCGTGCTCTGGCACGCCGCGGCCGGCGGCGTGGGGCTGATCGCCTGCCAGTGGGCCAAGGCGCTCGGCCTGCAGCTGATCGGCACCGCCGGCAGCGACGACAAGTGCCAGCTCGCGCTGCAGCACGGCGCGGCCCATGCCATCAACTACCGCAGCGAGAAGTTCGTCGAGCGGGTGAAGGCGATCACCGGCGGCAAGGGCGTCAAGGTGGTGTACGACTCGGTGGGCAAGGACACCTTCGAGGGCTCGCTGGACTGCCTGCGTCCGTTCGGGCTGCTGGCGAGCTTCGGCAACGCGTCGGGGCCGGTGCCGCCGTTCGCCCCGGCCATCCTCGGTGCGAAGGGGTCGCTGTACGTCACGCGGCAGACGCTGTTCACCCACATCGCGACGCGCGAGGCGACGCAGGCGATGGCCGACGACCTGTTCACCGTGGTGAGCGGTGGCGCCGTGAAGATCCGCATCGACCAGCGCTACCCGCTGGCCGAGGTGGCGCAGGCGCACCGCGACCTCGAGGCGCGCAAGACTACGGGCTCGAGCATCCTGCTGCCGTGATCGACGCTGCGGCTTCGATGCGATCTCCCGGCCGGGCCGCCGCGGTGTCGAGGGTTGCCCTGTGGGCGGCCCTGGCGCTGGCCGCGATGATGGCGCCGGCACGGGCGCAGACCGCACCGCAGCCGCCGCGGCCGATCGAGATCCCAGCCTGGTTCGCGACGAGCTTCCTCGATCTGACCGACGAGCTGAAGGCCGCCAACCAGGAAGGCAAGCGCCTGCTGCTGTACTTTGGCCAGGACGGCTGCCCGTACTGCCGCCGCCTGATGGAGGTGAACTTCAGCCAGCGCGCGATCGTCGACAAGACGCGCGCGAACTTCCGCGCCATCGCGCTCAACATCTGGGGCGATCTCGAGGTGGTGTGGACCGACGGTCAGCAAACCACCGAGAAGCAGCTGGCGCGCCAGCTCAAGGTGCAGTTCACGCCGACGCTGCTGTTCCTCGACGAGCAGGGCCGCATCGACACCCGCTTGAACGGCTACTGGCCGCCGCACCGCTTCGACGCCGCGCTCGACTACGTGATCACGCCGCCGGCGCGTCGCAACGCCACGCTGGCCGAATACCTCGAGCGCCATGCCAAGGAGCCGGCGCGCGACCAGCTCAACGACGAACCGTTCCTGATGAAGCCGCCGTTCGACCTGCGCCGCAAGGCCGGCGCCAGGCCGCTGGCGGTGCTGTTCGAGACGCGCTCGTGCCGCGCCTGCGACGAGATGCATGCCGAAGGGTTGCAGCGCGCCGAGATGCGCGCGCTGATCGCGCGCTTCGACGTGGCGCGCTTCGCGCTCGGCGACGCCACCGAAGTGACGACGCCGGCCGGCGGCCGCACGAGCGCTGCAGCCTGGGCGCGCGAGCTGAAGGTGACCTACACGCCCACGGTGGTGTTCTTCGACGACCGCAACCACGAGGTGTTCCGCTTCGAAGGCTACGTGCGGCCGTTTCACCTCGCCGGCGCGTTCGACTACGTGGCCGGCGGGGCCTATCGCACGCAGCCGGAGTTCCAGCGCTTCCTGCAGGACAAGGCCGAGCGGATGCGCGAGCAGGGACGCACGGTCGACCTCTGGCGCTGACGACGGCCCCCGCGGCGCCGCGCCTTGAACGCGCGGCACCCGCAAGTCAAGCTTTGTTGTGGCCGCTTGCAAACATGGGGGTACGGCGGCGGAACTCACCACCGCCGCGGCCGATCAGTTCAGCATCGCAGGCGCTGATGCGGGAGTTTCGCGATGGACATCAAGCTGCAGTTGCTCGAGTCTTTTCATGCGCACGGATCGGACGGGCAGACCTACAAGGTGTTCGGCTATGAGCGCCTGGCGCGCGACGCCGCGGTGCCGGCGGCCGTCGAGCGCTGGCAGAGCACCGGTCAACACGAATACCGGCTCGCCGACGGGCGCTTCGTCGACGAGCGTTCGGACGGCACGCTGCAGATCGTGCGCAGCGACGTGCACCTGACGCGCGCCTGAGCGTCCGGCGCCGCGGGCTCGGGCCCGCGGGCTGAAAGCCCCCGGTCAGAACGCCGCCTGCATCCGCACCGCGCGTCCCCAGGCCGACGCGGCCGATGCCAGCGTGTCGAGCCAGTGCTCGACCTGCGCGCTGCGGGCCTCGCCCGACAGGCACCAGTGGCTGAAGTGCTCGCAGTTGTTGCTGGCGACGCGGTAGCGGTTCTCGCCCAGCCGCGAGCGGGCGCGCGCCACCACCTCGGCGGGCGCGAAGCGCCGCGGCGAGTCCGCCAGCGCGGTGACACCGTGCCCGCCGGCGAACTGCTCGAGCGACACTTCCTCGACCGGCCGGCAGGTGAACAGCGCGCGCGACCAGCCGGCGTAGTGCACGACGCGGCCGTTGCCGGCGTAGATGCCGTGGTGGGTG
>DATIFD010000422.1:0-7192 GCA_035455385.1 Burkholderiaceae bacterium | reverse complement strand
GCTTCCTGATCGTCGCCGAGCACAACCGTGTGCTCAACTTCCCGGCCGCCGAGTTCTTCTACGAGGGCCCGGACGTCGCAGTGATCGAGGTCGTGCCGCAGGGCCAGCTGGTCCCGCCCGAGGAGGAGAGCTACAACCACGGCGCGCGCACCTGCCGCGTCAGCGACGACGGCAAGCTCTACGTCACGCTCGGCCAGCCGTACAACGTGCAGCCGCGCGACAAGGTGGCGATGTACGAGAAGCTGGGCATCGGCGGCATGATCCGGCTGAACCCCTTCGACGGCTCGGGGCGCGAGGTGGTCGCCCGGGGTGTGCGCAATTCGGTCGGCATGGACATCAACCCCAAGGACAAGACCGTCTGGTTCACCGACAACCAGACCGACGGCATGGGTGACGACACGCCGCCCGGCGAGCTCAACCGCATCACCAAGGCTGGGGGCGAGCACTTCGGCTACCCGTACATTCACGGCAACAATGTCAAAATCGCAGGTACGTCGGCCGCGCCGGACCTCAAGGACATGCAGCCGCCGGCGAACTGGACGAAGCCGCAGATCGAGTTCCCCGCCCACCAGGCACAACTGGGCATGACCTTCTACAACGGCAAGATGTTCCCCGGCCAGTACCAGGGAGGCATCTTCGTCGCCGCGCACGGGTCGTGGAACCGCACCAAGCCGTCCGGTGCCCTGATCAACTTCGTCTCGCTCAAGGCCGATGGCACAGCCGACAAGAGCAGCGTCTTCGCCGAGGGCTGGCTCGACGAGAACGGCATCTACCGCGGCCGACCGGTCGACGTGGCGGTGATGAAGGACGGGTCGCTGCTCGTGTCAGACGACTACGCCGGCGCGATCTACCGCATCACTTACGCGCCCTGACGGTGCGCTGGGGCAGACCGCTCGCGATCGGGGTGCTGACGGCTGCGGCCGTCGGCCTCCCCTTCGCCGCGCTGGCCCAGCCGGCTGCGCAGCCGCCGGCCAAGACCGCGCTGTGCGTCACCTGCCACGGCCAGCTCGGGATGGGCGCGACGCCCGATACGCCGCACATCGCCGGGCAGCCGCAGATCTACCTGGTGGCGCAGCTCAAGGCCTTTCGCAGCGGCGCTCGCAGGCACGAGGTGATGAACGTGATCGCCAAGTCGCTCAGCGACGAGGAGATCGACGCGCTCGCCGCCTGGTACGGCAACGTGCGCATCGAGGCGCGGCCCGGGCCGTGAATGCGCGGCGGCGATGACCGACGCGCGGCCGCGCCGCCGACGTCTGGCGTCAGTCGATGGACAGCTTGGCCGCCTTCACGATGTCGGCGAACTGCTTCAGGCTCTTGCGCATGTGGGCATCGAACTGTTCCGGCGTCGAGCCGGTGACGGTGAGGCCCATCTCCTTGAGCCGCGGCGCCAGCGTTTCGGAACGGATCGCGTGGTTCACGTCGGCGTTGATCTTGGCGATGATCTCCGGCGGCGTGGCGCGCGGCAGCCCGATGCCCAGATTGCTCGAGAAGTCGAAGTCCGCGAACGTCTCGCCGGCCGCAGGGATGTTGGGAGCGCTCGGGTCGCGCGTCATGCCCATCACCGCAATCGGCTTGAGGCGGCCTGACTTGACATGCGGCATCGAGCTGAACAGCGGGTCGAGCAGCAGCTGGACCCGGCCGTCGAACACATCGCCGTACGCACCGCCCGCACCCTTGTAGGGGATGTGGACCATCTCCATGCCGGTGAGGAGGTTGAGCTTCTCGCCGGCCAGGTGCATCGAACTGCCGGCGCCGGCCGTCGCGTAGCTGAGCTTGCCCTTGTTGGCCTTGCCATACGCGATCAGTCCGGCCAAGTCGTTGACGGGCAGGCTGGGCGAAGCGCTCAGCAGGATGTTGCCCACCACCAGCATCGTGCCCGACAGGTCTCTCAGGGTGTCGAACGGCATGTCCTTGCGCAGCGCCGGCTGGATGCCCAGCACGCCGATGGCCAGGATGCCCAGCGTGTAGCCGTCAGGCGCCGACTTGGCCACGTAGTCGGTGCCGGTGAGCGTGCCCGCGCCGGGCTTGAACTCGACGATGATCGGCTGGTTCCAGGTCTTGCCGAGCTCGGCCTCCAGCATGCGCGCGAGGATGTCGAGCGCGCCACCGGGCACGTTGGGCACGATGATGCGCACCGGTTTCTTGGGCCAACCTTGGGCGGCCGATTGCGCCCAGGTGGCCGGCGGCGCGCCGAAGGCGGCCAGGCTGCCGGCCTGCAGCAGCCAGCGGCGTCGGGAATGGTCCATCTGCAGTCTCCTGTCGAAGTCGACGGCCTCAACCGGGCCGCTGTTTCTTGCGTATCTCGACGACGCCGCGATCGGCATCGACGATCACCCAGTCGCCGGTCTCGATCACCGCGATCGGGTCCCGATCGAAGTCGGTCATCGCGGGCGCGCGCGTGACCACCGCCCCGAGCGCAACCTTCGTCGACATTTCGTTGAACAGCATCGCCGCCGGCGCCACGCCGAGCACGCGGGTGAGGTGAAACGCGTTCGACCAGCCCGACGAGCCCTTGGCCCCGGGGAACACCAGCACCTTGCCGGCGAAGCTCACACCGCGCAGCTCGTGCCGCGTCTCGACGACGGTGCCGGTGCGCGAGTCGATGCCGCCCCAGCCCGAGATGCGGTCGCGCGTGACCAACGCCTCGCCATCGGCGCGGCCCGGCACGACGCAGCGGCCGCGCAGCACGACGACAGTGTCGGTGCTCATGCGAATCGACCCTGCCAGCGGCCGGTGCAGGCCGCGTCGATGCACTCCGCGACATCCCCGTACCAGGCCTGGATGCCCAGGATGGCGGGCAGGTAGTGCGCCTGCTTGGCCGAGTCGAACGCCGCCACGCGTGCGCCCTTGGGCGCGGCGCGACTCATCGCCGAGCAGCTGTCGGTCATCACGCGCGCACCGGCATCCTCGAGAATCCGGGTGGTGCCGTTCTGGTCGGCGATGGTCTTGATCGCACGCGCGGTGAAGATCCACAGCTCGCATCCGGCGCTGACCTTGCGGCCCTCGATCAGTCGCGCGGCCTCCCACAGCTGCTCCATCGTGTAGTGGGGGCAGCCGAGCATCACGTAGTCGACGCTTGTGTCCTTGGCCGTGGCGTTGATCTTTTCCCACGTGGCGCGGTGCTCGGCCGCGCCGAAGCGCAGCGTCTCGACCGGCCGATTGCCGCCGAACGCCGCCTCGAGGCTCGCCGCCTCGGGCGTGATGCCGACCAGGTGGTACATCTCGACGCCGCCCGAGGACGAGGCGGCCGCGCCGAAGTGCTTGAGTCGTGCCAGGTTGGGAACTCGCTGCACGCCTTCGACCACCGGCACGCGCTCCTGCACCTGGTCGCCGATCCAGTAGCCGAGCAGGCCCCAGTCGGAGGTGGTCTCGACCGCCGTCTCGAGCACGACGTGGTGCGTGCCGCGGCGGTTGGCGTCGATGTGATAGCCCCAGTACGGGATGCGCCCGGTCAGCATGGCCGCGCCCACGCTCTCGCGGCCTTCGGTGTTGGTGCGCGCGCCGAGCACCGAGTTGCAGTAGATCACCGCCGACGACTCCATCCACGCGCAGTGCTCGCCGCGCGTCGGCAGATTGCCCAGCTGGTACGGCGTGCAGGTGTTGGTGGCCTGCACGCCCAGGCCGGTGATGAAGGCCTCGCCCTGGCGGTAGAACTGCACCGTGGCCTCGTCCACGCCCATGCGCTCGGGCTCGTCGGGTGCGAAGCCGAGCTGCGTGTGCGTGGTGAAGGCACGGATCCTCGGGATCGCCACCGTGTCGTCGCTGTCGAGGCTGAACTCGGAGAACACCGCGTCCATGCCGCCTTTGCGGCGCGCGAAGTCGCGCATGAACGGCGTGGTGGCGCTGACCGACGCGACGATGTTGTCGGTGGCCACCAGCCTCTCGGCGCCAAGCGCACGGCCGTAGCGCAGCAGCAGGTCCATCGCGCGCGCCACCGCCGGGCCGTCGCGGCCGTCGGCCATCGCACGTTCTTCGTCGGTGAGGCGCATGTCGTGCGCGGCTCTGCCGCTCAGGCCGACGCCAGCGCCGGCTGCGTACTGCGCAGGTAGACGCCCTGCTTCAACAACACGGCCTGCACGCGCGCGATGTCCACCGCCCGCGGCTGCACGCCTTGGGCGACGGCGATCGCGGCAGCCACGCCCGCGGCTTGGCCGGTGATCCAGCACTGCGGAATCTCGCGCATGAAGCCGTGCGAGTTGGTGTCGCAGCTGATGTGGCGTCCGCAGGCGAGCAGGCCGTCGAGCTTCTCGGGCACCAGCGCGCCGTACGGGATGGAGATGTTGGGGAATTTCGGACTCACGGCCGGCGTGACGCCGATCTCGTCGGGCAGCGCCGTGCCCTCGGGCCAGCGCTGGCGCAGCACCGCATCCACGCCCTTGAGCCGGCGCGCGTGGCGCACGCCGAGCTGCGGCGCCGACAACATCATGTAGGCGTTCTCGAACCCCGGCGCATGCGCGCGGTAGTACGCCAGGTGCCTTTCCATCGCGCGGTGCGAGCGCACCTCGACCGCGGTGAGATCGTCGACGTTCAGCGCCGAATAGCCCGTCTGCCGAGGCCCCATGAACAGCGCCACGTCGTTGCGCCACGAGACGAACGGCCGCTCGAACAGGCCGCAGGTCTCGCGTCCCTTGGCCATGAACGCCGCGAACGCCTCCGGCTGGCCGGCCTTGAAGGCGATCCAGCGGTCCATGTCGACGCCGGCGAACAGCCACGCGGTGTTCATGCAATGGTGGATGTCGGCTTCCTCGATGTCGTTGTCGAAAGCGGCACCGGCGCGCGCAAACAGGTCGCCGTCGCCGGTGGCGTCGACCACCACGCGGGCCATGATCGCCATGCGCCCTTCCTTGCTCTCGAAGGCCACGCCCTTGACCGCGCCGCCGTCGGTGATGGGCTCAGCGGCCCACGCGTGATAGACCAGCTTGACGCCGCGCTCGAGCACGATCTGCTGGCTCAGCAGCTTCAGCCGCTCGGGGTCGATCGTCGGCGACCACGTGACGACGCCATGGTAGGCCGCGGTGCGCTGCGACCAGTGCGCCGCCTTCGCCGCGTCGCGGCTGCCCCAGTCGGGCTGCGGCGGGCCGGCCACCGCATCGGGTGGCAGGCGATCGAACAGCTCCTCGGCGAAGCCGCGGATCACCAGCTTGCCGTCCCAGTCGGTCATGCGGTCGATCCAAATCACCAAGCCACCGGTCGACAGACCGCCGAGGTGGTTGTAGCGCTCGAGCAGCGTGACGTCGGCACCTTCCCTTGCGGCGGCCGCTGCCGCGGCAGTGCCCGACGGGCCGCCGCCGACCACCAGCACGTCGCAGCGGTGGTAGACGGGCAAGCGGCGGCCGGGCTCATCCCAGAAGCCCCAGTCGGGGCGCGGTGGGCTCTTGTCGTCGCGATCGAAGACGTCCGACGACAGGATGCGCTCGTCGGTGCGTTGCGTGGTGCGCATCGTCATAGGGATTCCTACTTGGGCTCTACGAGCACCGCGCCTCGGTTCAGCGGCCCGACGTTGCGGCGGTACAGCTGCAGCCAGCCGCTGTCGAACTGCTTGGCAGGCGGCTGCCAGACGTCGCGGCGCCTGCGCAGCTCGGCTTCGTCGACCTCGAGGTCGCAGCGCCGCGTGTCGAGGTCGATCGTGATCGTGTCGCCGTCGCGCGCCAGCGCAAGCGGCCCGCACACCGAACCTTCGGGCGACACCTCGGCCACCACCAGCCCTTTGCACACCAGCCCGGACAGGTGCCCGTCGGTGATCATCGCCACCTGCTCGCCCAGGCCCAACGCATCGATCGCGAACACCACCCTCGACGAGCCGCCGCCCATGCCGGGGCCGCCGCAGACGCCGGCACCGCGCATCACGATCACGTGGCCGCGGCGGATGTCGCGGCGTTGCAGCGCGGCGATCGCCGCGTCGGCCGACGAGAAACAGATCGCCGGGCCGCTGAAGCGGCGCGACGCGCGCTCGGTGATGCCGGTCTTGACGATGCCGTACTCCGGCGCGAGGCTGCCGCGCAGCATCGTGATCGCGGGGCGGCGCGCCACCGGGTCGGCGAGCGGCCGGATGATCTGCGCATTCGCGACCGCAGCACCCGCGAGGTTCTCGCCGACGGTGCGGCCGGTGACGGTGAGCGCGTCGCGCTCGAGCAGCGGCTCGAGCTGCTTCAGCACCGCACGGCAACCCCCGGCGGCCTCGAATTCCTCGATGAAGTGCGCGCCGACCGGGCGCACGCCTGCCAGCACCGGTATCTCGTCGGCCAGCCGCTCGAACAGGCCATACACATCGGCGGCGCAACCCGACTCGGTGGCCACCGCCTGCAGGTGCTTGATGCAGTTGACCGAGCCGCCGACCGCGAGCACCGCGCGCACCGCGTTGGCGAAAGCCGCCGGCGTGAGGATGTCGCGCGGCTTCAGGTCGTCCCACACCATCTGCACGATGCGCTCGCCGGCGGCGCGCACGGTGGCCCACATCGGCTCGCTGTTGGCCGCCACCGGCGTGCTGCCGGGCAGCGCCATGCCGAGCGCCTCGGTGGCGATGTGCATCGAGTTGGCGGTGCCCATGCCCGAGCAGACTCCGGGCCCGCGGATCGCGTTGCGGCTCATGCCGATCAGGTCGTCCATCGGCAGGTGCCCCATCTGCGCGTGCATCGCGCCGACGAAGACGTCTTCGATGTCGACGTGCTCGCCGTTGTAGCGGCCGCTCGGTTGATAGCCGCAGGCCACCATCAGCGTCGGGATGTTCAGCCGGCCAGCGGCCATCATCTGGCCGGGCACGGTCTTGTCACACGACGTGAGGCAGACCATGCCGTCGAGCATCGCGCCTTCGACCTGCGCCTCGATGTCGTTGGTGACCAGGTCGCGCGAGGCCAGGATGTAGCCGCCGCGCCCGCCCGCGCCGACGATGAAGTCGCTCGGCGCGGTGGTGCGCACCTCCAGCGGCACGCCGCCGGCGCCGCGGATGGCCTCCTTGAGCACCGGCACGATGCCGTCGAGGTGCGCGTAGCACGCCGCCTTGCCCGACGAGCTGTTGACGACGGCGATCTTGGGCTTCTCGCAATCGGCCTCCGACAGGCCCATGCCCTGCCACTGCGCGTTGCGCACGGCCCAGAGGTACGAGCCGCGGGGAAAGTTGCTGCGCAAGCGACGGGTCATGCGGGCCCTCGGGATAGTCGGGAGGAGCGGCGGGACCGCCGCGATTAATATTGAC
>DATIFD010000421.1:0-16792 GCA_035455385.1 Burkholderiaceae bacterium | reverse complement strand
CGACACCGCAGCCGCGCCATCCCACATCGGCTTGACTTCGGTGCCGTCCTGCTGCCCGACGTTGGTGTTGCTGCTCAGCCTGAAGGGGCCGTAGCTCGAAGTCTCCGTACCCGTGTTCCAGTAGCCGTCCGTCGACAGGATCGCGTAGTTGCGCTGGCAGGAGTACTGCATCGGATCCGACTGCTGATTGGGTGCCTTGTTCGCGAAGTAGCGGCCGACCTTGGCCAGCGACGCGCGCAGCGGTGTGCTCGAGTTGCCGGTTGCGCTGTACAGGCTGGTGTAGAAGGCCTGCTTCTTGCTGGCGTCGAAATCGCCGACGTCGACGAACCAGTTGGTGCCAGCGGACACGCCGGTATCGCTGATGACGGTGAAACCGACACGGAAGTTGTTGTTCAGCGCAGTAAACGCTCGCCCCGAGGCTGTGCGCATCATCAGGCGCCGCGTCCGGTAGTACGCGTACCAGTTCGCGTAGTTCTGCTTGTCGGCTGTGGCCGAGGCGTTGCTGAGCGTGACCGCCGTGAACACGCTGCTGCCGGGGGTGCTACCGACATTGCTCTGGCACTCGCCGTAGAACGTGGTGCCGGTTTGCACGTTGCCACTGGAGTCGTAGGTCCAGTTCATCCGGGTCTGCGATCCGGTGTAGGTGTAGTACGTGCTGTTGTTCAGGTCAGTGCCGAAACTGACGGTCCAGGAACCCGACGTGCCCGAGCCCGATGACGCCGTGACGTCGATCGTCAAGGTGCCGGTGCCGCTGCTGTACGAGTACGCGGAGACCAACCCGGACATCCACACGAGCGGATTGCTCTGCGACGTGATCAAGATCGCGTTGTTCACCGCGTAGGAGGTGGAGCCCAGGCTGCCGCCGCTGACGGTCAGCACTTTCGAACCCGTGCCGACGGTCAACGACGTGCTGCTGCTGCGCGAGCTGGAGCCGATGTTGGTGTAGCCGTCCGGCGGCACGGCGTTGAAGTTCACATCGGGATACGAGGTGCCGTCGTACTTGACCGGCGGCGCGTACGACAAAGCCGGGTCGAACGCAACGCCGTTGCACTGCGCCGATCTGTAGCCGTACTTGCCCGAGTTGTTCATCTCGTCGGGCATGTAGTCGTTGCCCATCGACCCCGAGTTGTCCAGGATGAACATCAGGTTGGGCTTGGCCACGACGGTCGACGTGGTCGCCAACGGCTGGCTGTAGATGTCCGTGACCGCGGCGTGCACGTCGACCACGGTAATGGCGGACGCCATCAGGGCGGCGAGCAGGCGTTTAGTGTGACGGGCAGCGTTCATGATTGCTCCTCGAATCCTTCGAATCTCAGGACGCCAGGTTGACGATCGTCTCGGTGTAGGTCACCGCGTTGCGCGGCCCTTTGACGCGGACGACGATGCGATAGAAAGGCTGCTGGTTCTGAATCTCGAAGCCGCCGCCGGTCGACATCGTGGGCGAGCCGGTGCTGGTGTCCTTCATGACGCTGGCCTTCAGCGCCACCGCGCAGTTGTTGTTGCTCGCCCCCTTGGCGTCGATGCCGGCGGTGGTGCACAGCCGGGTGATCAGCCAGCGCGCCTCGATGCGCGCGGCGCCGTCGACCGTGACGCTGTCGCTCGGCCGCGTCAGCGGGTCGCACGTGCCGGAGGTGGCGTAGGCGCAGCTGCCGTCGACGTCCCAGTTGACGAGCTTTCGATTCGGGTCGGTGCCTTCGAAGCCGGTGATGTCGTAGTCTTCCTTCGACGTGGCGTAGTAGCCCTGGTTGGGCGCGTCGTTCATCCGCGTCGCCTCGGTCATGTCCATGACCAGAAACTTGATCGCCTGCTGTGTCGCGCGGTCGGCCGCCGCTGCGGTGGCCTTCTTGGCACCGAGGTTGCCCAGCACCACCGCGCCGGTGTCGACCGACCTCACAAGCGCGGAGGCGGCCAGCGCCAGCGCGACGAGCGTGATCAGCGCGAAGAGGAGCGACGCCCCACGCTGGCCGGCCGCAGGTGCTGTGGTGCCGACGCCGCGGCGTGTCGAGTGCATGTTGTTCATGGCAGAGCCCTCACTCCTCGACGTTCCACATCAGGTTGCGCACCTGCACCGCGGTGTCGAAGACCTTGTAGCGGTAGTGCTTCCAGTCGTTCAGCTGGCTGATCGGCAGCGGCAGGTCGCAGGTCGCGGCATTGGCCGCGCACGTCGTGCTCGCGCCCGGGTACGCGTCGTACGTGACCGCCGCGGAGCCCGCCGCATTCCACGTGGGCTGCGTCGTGGTCACTTCGTCCTTCTCGCGCTGGCCGCTGCGGGCGACGATCACGAAGCGCACCGACAGCACGTTGCGCCAGCCGGCGTTGTCGGTCGGCGTGGTCGTGTCGTAGACGTCGACCGTGCCGTTGCCGTCGGTGTCGCGGCCGTACAGCGCCTTCAGCAGCACGATGCCCGAGTTGAGGCTCTCGACGCCGCCGATGCCCTGCTGCGTCCACGTGACGACCTGGAACGTGTCGCCGGAGACGCTGAAGTCCATGCTTCTCGGATTGCCGAAATTGAGGAGCAAGGAGTTCTGCGGGAAGCCGGCGGCCGGCCAGTCGCTGCTCGGTGCGGCGTTCCACGACGACGCGCTCGGCGCCGCCACGTGCGGGATCCTGGTGCGGCTGAGCGTCGTGTCGGGCACCGACGTGTCTTCCGTCACCGTCAGCAGCAGGCACTTGTCGGTGGCGGTCCAGCCCGCCGGCACCGCCAGGATGGTGTCGTCCACCTTCACGCCGTGCGACGAGCCGTCGAGGATCACGAACGACGGGTAGGCGTCGGTGCTCGTGTGCATGGCGGTGGTCTTCACCGGCGCGGAGAAGCTCGCCTTGGTGCTGGTGAGCACGCGGATGGTGTCGCTCGGCGCCGATGCGCTCGCCCCGGGCGTGATGATCACAGGAGCCAGCACCATCGCCGGCGCGGCCGTCGTGCTGCCCGATGTCCCATAGTGCCCGGTGATCGGGCACCCCAGCACGCTCGGTGCCGAGACCACGCCGTAGCCCGCGCTCATGATCTGCTGGCGCAGCGTGTCGAGCGCCACCGCGCCGTTCACCTGCGCATCGCTGCCGAAGGTGGCCGTGCGCTTCTGCCCTTCGGCGATGGCGAAGACCTGCGAGATGAAGTAGGTCGTGACCAGGCCGAGCAGCAGGGCCACCATCAGCTCGACCATCGTCATGCCGCGCTGGCGCTGCATCGCGCGACCGCCGGTCGGGCGATCGCCCGCTGAATAATGAGAGGTGTGATGCACGGTGCGTACCTCGCTCACGGGGCGTTCTGCGCGACGTTGAACGTCGAGGCGTATCGATGCGTGCCGCCGTTGGGCAGCGACCACGACAACGTGACGCTGACCAGGCCGTGGTTGGCGTCCCAGGTGTCGGCCACGTTGTTGAACGACAGGTCCGTCAGCGTGCCGCCGGGCAGGGTCTTGCCGACCTTGGTCAGCCAGCCGCTGCACGCGGGGCTGCCCGAGCAGCCGCCGGTGGTGAACCCCGCGAGGTTGGCGATCGTGTTCTGGTTGCCCAGCTCGCCCCACATCACGGTGGCCAGCTCGTCGACCAGGTTGGCTGCGTCGGCGCGCACCTTGCTCTCGGTCTGCGTCTGCGTCATCGACGCCTGCAGGCCGATCAGCCCGAGGATGCCGATGGTGAACAGCAGCAGCGCCACCAGCACTTCGATCAGCGCGAAGCCGCCGTGGCGACGACGCCGGGTGGTGCTGCGCGCGCGCCCGTCGGGGATGGAATGGGTCTTCATGTGTCGGTCCATGGATATCGCGCCGCTCAGTTCGCGCAGCCGGCCTGGCACACGCGCGGGTCGTTGGTGTCGGTGACCCCGGGGTCGCACATGCGCACCTGGCCGCCGGCGTTGATGGCGATGTTCAGCTTCCGCGTGGTGCTGTCGCTCGCGTTCGTCACGCGGATGCAGTTGATCGGCGACGCGTTCGAGATCTGGCCGAAGCCGTTGAAGGTGACGGTGGTGGCCGCCGACGAGCTGGCGTCGGTGGCCGCGACGGTGAGGCCGCCACCCGTGTCGCCGGGAGGACGCAGCGCGATGAAGCTGTCGCGATTGGTGGCGCAACCACCGGCCGGCGAGGCCGTCGCCACCACCCAGCCGCCGCTGCTCGACGACAGCGCGCATGAATCGGACATCGACGTGGCGTTGGTGTCGGAAACCAGATAGAAGCCGACCGGCTGATTGCGACGCACGGCCTCGTTGCGCGCCTGCATCAGGCCGTTGGAGATCGACTCGGCCGTCGTGCGGATGCGCGTGTTGCGCATCCAGGTGCCGGCGGCGGGTGCAGCCGACATCAGGATGAAGGCGGCGATCGTGATCGCGATCACCACCTCCAGAACCGTGAAACCACGCTGCTTCATGGCCGGTGCTCCTTCAGTTGTCGCAGCTGCCGCCCTTGGTGAGCCAGCAGGCGGCCGTGGAGCTCTGGCCGTCGAACGAAGTCGTGCCTTTGACGCCGTTCTGGTTCAGCGTGTAGGTGTAGCCGGTGGTGAGCCCGCCCGTGCCGGTGGCCGTGAGCGTGAACGTCTGCGCCGGCGCGGCACCGAGGTTGCCGCACGAGATGCTGAAGTACTTGCCGCTGATCGGGAAGGCGCCGTAGGTCGGCGCCAGCGTCGGGCACGACGTGCTGGTCGACGACGCACCGTAGAACTTGTTGTCCTGGTAGTACTGCTCCATCTTCACGCGCATGTCCGACAGCGTGGAGAACGCCTCGGCGAGCTGGCCGCGACGCACGTAGCTGCGGTACGAAGGCACCGCGATGGAGGCCAGGATGGCGATCAGGACCATCGCGATCATCACTTCGATCAGCGTGAAGCCCGCGATGCGCCGCTGCGGTTGCGAGGGAGGGTTCGATTTCATGCGCTGGTGTCCGGCTGTTGAGTGACGTGGAGGCCCACGTGGCGCAATCAGCTTGAGCCCTGCACCGCCGAACAAACGGTCACAACCGCGGTTGGGGGGTCCGGATTGCGGCACTAGTTGGCACGCCGCCGCGCACGCGGGCGAACCGATCGCTGCCCTGCTCGCTGACGCGCGCCGCCCATCGCGGTCGCGCGACCGCTCGTCGCGGCGTCAGGAGTTCACGCTTCGAGCGTGTCGGCCGCTGCAGCGTCGAGGTGCGCCGTGTCGCCCCAGCCCACCAGCATCAGACCCTGGTCGCCGTGCATCAGGCGATTGATCGATGCGTTGTCGAGCGTCCAGGTGCGCGGCGCATCGAGCGCGACGCGCGTGGCGGCCCGATACAGGCAGTCGAGGACGCCGCCGTGCGTCACCCACACAATCGAACGTCCGGCGTGCCGACCGGCGAGCTCCTGCGCGATGGCGACGCAGCGCTGGTAGAAGTGCTGCAGGCTCTCGCCACGCGGCGGCGCGAACGACGCGTCGCGGGCGCGCCAGCGCGCGGACTCGTCGGGCCAGTGGCGCGCGATGTCCGCGTAGGTGAAGCCCTGGAAGACACCGAAGCTGCGCTCGCGAAGGCGCGGCTCGCTGTGCACGCGCAGTCCCCTGGCCTCGGCCAGCGGCGCGGCGGTGTGCATCGCGCGCGACAGATCGCTGGCCACGATCACATCGATCGCCTCGTGCGCCAGTGCCTGCACGAGCCGCTGCGCCTGCCAGCGGCCGCGGGCGTCGAGCGCGGTGTCGAGCTGACCCTGCATGCGCGTCTCCGCGTTCCACGCCGTCTGGCCGTGGCGGATCGCGATGATGCGGGTGGCCTCCTTCAACGTCGCCGCGCAGACACGTCAGCCGCGCACCAGACGCCGATTCAGCGTGTAGGTACCCGACAGCGTGGCCTCTCCGAGCACCTGGCCGGCCAGCGCGGTGCGCACCTGCGCGCCGGTGAACGCACCTTCGACCGGCAGCCGGTCCACCGACACCGCGTACAGCGTGAACACGTAATGGTGCACCAGCGAATCGTTGAAAGGCGGGAACGGACCGTCGTAGCCGAAGTACCGACCTGCCATCTGCGGATCGCTGGCAAACCAGCCGGTGAAGTCGTTCAGGCCGTGACGGGCGCCGTGACCGGCGGCCGGCCCGGGCTTGCCGCGCGCGGTGAAGCCGCGGCTGAACTGTCCCTCGCCGATCGCGCCAAGCCCCGGCGCGAGGTCGACCATCACCCAGTGGAAGAAGTCGACCCGGGGCAGGTCGGCCGGGATCTCGCGGTCGGGCTTGTTCACGTCGTCGGGCCGACTCGGCACGTCGAAGTCGTGGCAGATCAGCACCAGCGACCGGGTGCCCGCGGGCAGCTCGCTCCAGGCCAGATGCGGGTTGAGGTTGTCCGAGAAGCCGACGCCGCCGGCCGGCTCAATCCGGCCGGCCGCATAGCGCGCGGGGATCGCCTCGCCGTTGCTCCAGCTATCGCTCCACAACTTCATGCTGCAGCCGCGGCGTGCCGTCAGACGCCCCAGACGATGGGCTCGCCGGCGGCCAGCGAGCGCTTCATCATCTCGATCATCGGCCACACGCGCTGCTTCAGACCGACCCCGCGCTCGCCGTCGCTGTCGGCCGACGGTGCCGGTGCAGCCGCTGCTGCCTGCTGCAACGCCTGCATGGCCGCGGGCATGTCGGCCACCTCGATGATGCCCTTGGGCGCTGGTTCACGACCGATCAACCGCATCAGCTGATCGCCATGCGGCTGCAGCATGATCACGTCGCCGGCCACCTTGCTCTTGAACTTGTAGATCATCGCTGCGAGGCCGTCGTCACTTGTACATGTAGCTGCGCTGGAACGGGAACACCGACTGCGCACCGCGGATCGGCCCGTCGTCGACGTTGCCGCTCAAGCGCGCGGCGAGCATCTGGTGCAGCGAGATCCAGCCGCGCTCGAAGCTCATCGCCGAGCCGGCGAGGTACAGGCGGTAGGCACGCACCACCTTGTCGCCGGCCACTTCGGCCGCGCGCGTCAGCCGCGACTCCAGCGCGTCCGACCAGGCCCACAACGTGCGCGCGTAGTGCGGCCGCAGGTTCTCGACGTCGACCGCCTCGAGGCCCGCATCGGCCAGGTCGCGCAGCACGTGCGACAGGTGCAGCAGCTCGCCGCCGGGAAAGATGTAGCGCTCGATGAAATCGCCGATGCCGGCGCCGAGCTGCGCATTGCGGGTGCCGCCGGCAGTGATGCCGTGGTTCATCAGCAGGCCCCCGGGCTTGAGCAGGCGGCGGATCTTCGCGAAATAGGTCGGCAGCATCGCGCGGCCGACGTGTTCGAACATGCCGATCGAGGCGATCTTGTCCCACGGCTCGTCCTCGGGCAGCGCGCGGTAGTCGAGCAGCTGCATCTGCACGCGCCCCTGCAGCCCGCGCTCGGCAATCACACGGTTGACGTGCGCGTGCTGGTTCTTCGACAGCGTGATGCCGGTGGCCTTGACGCCGTAGTGCTCCGCCGCCCACAGCAGCAGGCCGCCCCAGCCGGCACCGATGTCCAGGAACCGCTCGCCTTCGCGCAGCATCAGCTTGCGGCACACGTGGTCGAGCTTGGCTTCCTGCGCCTGCGCCAGCGGCATCGCCGCTTCGCGGTAGTAGGCGCAGGAGTACACCCGCCGCGAATCGAGCCACAGCGCGTAGAAGTCGTCCGACACGTCGTAATGAAACTGCACCTGGCGCGCGTCGGCATCGGCCGTGTGGTGGCCCACCGATTTGGCGTTGTGCAGCAACCTGCGCCACCAGGGGCTGCTGGTCCCGTCGGTGGGATCGGCAGGGACCATCTGCGCGGCCACCGCCATCACGTCGCGCATGCTGCCGTCGACGTCCATCCGCCCTTCGACATAGTCGCCGGCCAGACGCCCGACTTGTCCGGCCGCCAGATGCGCCAGCGGCGTCAGCTCGCGCAGGGTCATGGTCACGCGGGCGTCGGCCGCGCCGAGGCGCCGGCCGCCGGGCAGCACCACCGCCACGGCGGTGGGCAGGCTGGCGAACTTGCGCTCGATCAGGTTTTCGATCGGGTTCATGGCAGGGAAATGTCACAGGACTGCCATGACTGTAAGGAAAAATCGGCCCCCCAACCATCCGGGTCGACAGTACGCCGCGGCCGGCGCGACGGCTCAGCGCGCGACGACGCGCAGGTGCCGGTGTGGCATCGGGTGACCGCGCAGCCGCTGCTCGAAGCTCAATGCGTCGAGGGCCGGCGCGAACAGGAAGCCCTGCAGCTCGTCGCAGCCTTCGTCGGCCAGCAGGCGACGCTGCGCCTCGGTTTCGACGCCTTCGGCATTGACCTTCAGATTCAGCGCGCGCGCCATCTGGATCACCGCCCGCACGATCGCCGCATCGCTGTCGTCGGCCGGCAGGTTGCGGATGAAGCTCTTGTCGATCTTCAGCTTCTCGATCGGAAAGCGCTTCAGATAGGCCAGGCTCGAGTAGCCGGTGCCGAAGTCGTCGATCGCCAGCCTCACGCCGAGCTGCGACAGCGCGTGCAGGCGCTGCGCCGCCTCGCCGGCATCGCGCAGCAGGATCGACTCGGTCAGCTCGAGCTCGAGCAGCGCGCCCGGCAGATCCGCGGCCTGCAGCGCCGCGGCGACGCGGTCGACGAAATCGGCCTGCTGGAACTGCAGTGCCGACACGTTGACCGCCACCTTCAGCGGCGTGCTCTTGCTGCGCCAGCTCGCCGCCTGGCGCACGGCCTGGCCGAGCACCCAGTCGCCGAGCGAAATGATGAAGCCCGATTCCTCGGCCACCGCGATGAACTGCGCCGGTGCCACCTCGCCGAGCTCGGGGTCGCGCCAGCGCAGCAGCGCCTCGGCGCCGACGATGCCCTCACCGTCGATGCGGAACTGCGGCTGATAGACGACGCGAAAGCGCTGGGCGGTCAGCGCCTGGCGCATGGCATGGTCCAGGCGCATGCGGGCGCGCAGATCCGCGTCGTGGCTCGGTTGATGGAAGCGGAACGCCGCGCGGCCGCCCTGCTTGGCGCGCTGCATCGCGGTCTCGGCGTGCCGGATCAATTCGCTGCCCTGCGCGCCGTCGCCGGGAAACAGCGCGATGCCGATGCTGCAGGTCAGCGTGAACTGGCTGCCCTCGATCGCGTAGCCGCGCCCGGTGACGTCGAGCACGCGCGCCGCCGCGGCCTCGGCGCCGCGCTGGTCGGTGCCGTGCACGAGCAGCGCGAACTGGTCGCCGCCGACGCGCGCCAGCAGGTCGCCTTGCCGCAGGCAGGTCTTGATGCGCTCGCCGGCCTCGACCAGAACCCGGTCGCCCACGTCGCTGCCCAGGCTGTCGTTGATCTGCTTGAAGCGATCGAGGTCGAGCAGCAACAACGCGAAGCCCGACCCGTCGCGCCGGGCCTGCGCCAGCGCCAGTTCGAGCGCATCGCCCAGGTGGCGCCGGTTGGGCAGGCCCGTCAGGGCGTCGGTGGTGATCAGCGCTTCGATGCGGCGGTCGGCGATGACGATCTCGGTGCGGTCGCGAAACGCCCACACCCGACCGATCGGTCGCCCGCGACAGATCTGCGGCTGCGTCACCATCTCGAGCGTGGCACCCGACAGCAGCTGCACGGTCTGCTGCGCGCGCATCAGCACCGACTCCTGCAGGGCGGCGAGGTGGCACTGGTAGGCCTGCGGATCGGCGACGCTGCGCCGCATCCAGTCGAAGACCGCATCGTCCTGGGTGCCGTTCAGCAGATCCTTGGGCAACGCCCAGACCACCGCGAAGCGCTGGTTGAACGCCCGGATGCGCCCGGCCAGATCGGTCACCAGGATGCCATCGGCGGTGGACTCGAGCGTGGCCTGCAGCTCGGCCAGCAGCGTCTCGCGATCGAGCTGCTCGCGCAGCTGATCGCTGCGGTCGCGTACCACCACCAGAAAATGCGTCGGCCGGGCACCCGCGCGCCCGGCCAGCGGTGCGATGCGTCGCGTCACGTGCAGCAGGCGACCGTCGGCGGCCATCGTCGCCGCCTGCGACTCGAGCTGCCCGACATGGCCTGCCTTCACGTCGCCCCAGAAAGCCGCGTCCTCCGGCGTGCCGATCAGCGCGGCGGCGCCCATCGCGTGCGCGTCGGCCTCGCTGATGGCGAGCAGGTCGAGCGCGGCGCGATTGATGCCTGCCAGCGCGAGCCCGCGCGCGTCGACGATCCAGGCCGCCTCGCCCAACGCATGCAGCATCGCCAGCCAGGCCGGCAGCCCCGCTGCGGTTTTCGATGCCCGACCGCCCGCGCTGCGCGTGCCGGTCGCGCCGCTCACGCGGCGATCTCCTGTCCGAAGTCCGATCGCGCCACCTGCGCCGGCTCGAAGAAGTAGATCACCCGCCTTTGCGGCGACAGGTAGTGCAGCGCGTCGTCGGGCAGCTGCTGGACGCGCAGGCTGCGGCGGATGCCGAGATCGCTGTACTGCTCGAGATTGAGGTGCAGGGCCTCGTCGACCGGCAGGTGCGGATCGAACACCAGCACGCGCGGCTTCAGTGGGCGCGAGGAGTTGACGTTGGTGATCAGCGCGTAGCGGTCGTCGGTCAGCTGCACGACCGAGCCCGGCGGGTAGACCCCCATCATGCGGATGAAAGCGTTGAGCATCGAGGCGTCGAACTTCGAACGGGTCTGCGCGAAGATGAGCGACAGCGCCTCGTGCGGCGTCAACGCGTGCGACGGCAGCGCCGGGTCGCACAGGTTGTCGTAGCGGTTGACCAGGGCCACGATGCGTGCCGCTGCGGCCATGTGGTCGACGTTGAGCTTGGCCGGGAAGCCCGAGCCGTCGGCCATCTCGTGGTGCTGGTCGATCACCACCAACGCTCCCGGGGTCAGGCCCATGCGCGTGCCGATCGCGAGGCCCTGCGCCACGTGCTCGCGGTACAGCGCCTGGTCGGCCGGCGCCGCCTTGGCATCGACGTATCGCACGCGCTCGGGCAGCTCGAGCTTGCCCACGTCGTGCAACAGCGCACCGATGCCGACGTCGAGCATCTCTTCCTCGCTGAAGCCGAACACGCGGCCCATCAGCATCGAGATGATCGCGACGTTCAGGGCGTGCGCGGTGGCGCGGTCGGCCCGTGCCTCGGCGAGCACGCGGATGCACATCTCGCCGTCGACCATCATCTTGTCGAGCAGCGCCCGCGTCAGGCCTTCAGCGGCCTGCCGCGCCACCTCGGGCTGGCTGAACAGGTTGTCGGTGGCCGCTTTCAGCGATTTGGCGGCCTCGCCGTACTGTCGGTTGCACACGCGGGTGGCCTCGCGTTGAACCGCCAGCTGCGCGCGCCGGTCCATGGCGCGCGACGCGGCCGAGACGGCGCGCGCGCCCGCTGCGGAAGCCGCCGCTGCATGACCGGTTGCCTTGCCGGGGTTCGGCTTCTCGACCACCGGTATGCCGGCCACCGGCATGGGTTCGCTGACTTCGAGGTCTTCTGGTGCCGCCTCGGCCTGCGCATCGGGGTCCGGCAATGCGGCGGGCACCGCGGGCGCGTCGTGGGCTGCTGTGGGCGCCTCGCCGGGTTCTGGCGAACTCTTGTCGGGGCTCCAGCGCACCTCGGTGAGACCCAGCCCGCGGATGGTCGCGATCTGGTCGGCCGACGTCAGCTTGAAGCTCGACAGCGCGAACGGATGTGCCCACCACCCCAGGTCGAGGTGGACGAACATTCCGACACGCAAGTCATCGACGGCAATCGTGGCCGACATCAAACCCATCTCCGGCACCGGCGAACGTGCGGGCCCGCCGCCTACATCGGCAATCAACCGGCCGAACTTGAAGGCTGGGCATACCACCGCCCGCAGCGCCTAACCGCGACCGGGCAATCCGTGAGCCTTCTCACGAGTCGCATGCGGCGTAAGGCGCCGCGTCGGCGCGCGCGAGCAGCTCCCGACTCACCCGGGTCCGACTGTCCACCGCACGCACGCGCTAGGGACGGCGCGTCGCATCGAGGCTCAGCGGTCGATGCGGGTCGACAGCACGATCGCCGACTGCGTGCGCTCCACGCCATCCAGCGCACCGATCCGATCGATCAGGTGGTCGAGTTCGCCGATCGACGGCGCGGCGACGATGGCGATCAGGTCGAACGGGCCGCTCACCGAATGCAGCGTGCGCAGCTCCGGAATGCGCCGCAGCGCCGTCTCGATCAGCCCCGCCTTGCGCGGCTCGAGCGTGATCAAAATGTGCGCACGCACCTGGCCGGCTTCGGCCTCCGGGCTCACCTTGACCGTGTAGCCCGCGATCACGCGTTCGCGCTCGAGCCGCGCCATGCGGCTCTGCACCGTGGTGCGCGACAGCTTCAGCTTGCGCGCCAGCTCGGCCGTGGGCGCCCTGGCGTTCTCGCGCAGCAGCGCGAGCAGCTGGTGATCGGTGGCATCGAGGCGCATTGTGCTCATTGCCGATCATTGTCGGCGAAGTGCCGAGCTGTTTGGGACGCATCGTCAGGTCGGATTGCTCAGTCTGCATCACGCGGGCCGAAAATCACCGGATCCAACCCCGGCTTCCCGGAGGCCCCATGAAGAACATCCTGATCATCGGTGCCGGCAAGATCGGCCAGGTCGCGGCCGACCTGCTGGCCCACGCCGGCGGCGACTACGAGGTCACATTGGCCGACCGCTCGGCCGCGGCGCTGCGTGCGCTGCAGGCCACTGCGCGGTTGCACACCCAGCCGTTGGACGTCGCCGATCCGGTGGCGCTGACAACCGCCATGCGCGGGCAATTCGCCGTGCTGAGCGCGGCGCCCTACCACCTGACCACCCGCATCGCCGAGGCGGCTCGTGCAGCGCGGACGCACTACCTCGACCTGACCGAAGACGTCGCCAGCACGCGGCAGATCCGCGCGCTGGCCCACGGTGCCGACACCGCGTTCATCCCGCAGTGCGGCCTGGCCCCGGGCTTCGTCTCGATCGTCGCGGCCGATCTGGCGCGCCGCTTCGACCGGCTCGACAGCGTGCGCATGCGCGTCGGCGCCCTGCCGGCCTACCCGAGCAACGCGCTGAACTACAACCTCACGTGGAGCACCGAGGGCGTCATCAACGAATACATCGAGCCGTGCGAGGCCATCGTCGACGGCCGCCGCGTCGAAGTGCCGGCGCTCGAGGAGCGCGAGGAGTTCGCGCTCGACGGCGTGCAGTACGAGGCGTTCAACACCTCCGGCGGCCTCGGCACGTTGGCCGAGACGCTCGAGGGCAAGGTGCGGACGCTGAACTATCGCACCGTCCGCTACCCGGGCCACGCGGCGATCATGAAGGCGCTTCTGCACGACCTGCGGCTGCGCGAGCGGCGCGACCTGTTGCGCGACATCCTCGAGCACGCCGTGCCCGCGACGATGCAGGACGTGGTGGTGATCTTCGTCACCGTCAGCGGCTGGCGCGATGGCCGCCTGCTGCAGGAGACCTACGCGCGCAAGATCTACGCGCAGGTGCTCGCCGGCAAGCTGCGCAGCGGCATTCAGGTGACCACCGCGTCGTCCGCCTGCGCGATGGTCGACCTGCTGGCGCAGGGCCGCGTCGCATCGCGCGGCTTCGTCCGCCAGGAAGACGTGTCGCTCGACGATCTTCTGGGCAATCGCTTCGGCAGCGTCTACGCGCAGGTCGATCAGGCGCGAGCGGCATAGGCCGCGCGGCGCGGCTGCCGCGAGGGGGAGCTGCGCCCGCGATTCGACGTGGCCGCTGACGCGTGGTGACGCTCGGCCGCGTGGGCATCGCCGCGCCACTGCGTTGGCGTGCGCCCCGCCAGACGCTGGAAGAAGCGCGTGAAGTAGCCGGCATCGCCGAAGCCCAGCCCGAGCGCGACCTGCTTGATGCTCAGGTTGGTGTAGGCCAGGTCGCGCTGCGCCTCGAGCAGCACCCGCGCATGCAGCAGGGCCAAGGCGCTGCGGCCGGTCAGCTGCCGGCACACGCGGTTGAGCTGCGTCGGCGTGATGCCCGTCTGCCGCGCCAGCGCGGCCAGCGACGGCTGTGTGCGGTACGAAGCGTCGATCAGTTCCCGGTAGCGCTCCAGGTGCAGCGCCGCGCGCGAACCCCGCCGGGCGTGCTGCGCGTCGCCGCGCGGCGCGGCCCGCTCCAGCGCCACCAGCAAGCCGCACAGCGCAGCGTCGATCGCCAGCGCGCGCCATGGCTGGGTGCTCATGAACTCGGTCCTCAGCTGCGTCGCCGTCCGCGCGACGGCCGCGGCCGCCTCGTCGCACAGCGCGATCAGGCGCGGCTGCAGCACGCGGTCGCGCAGCGCCGGCGCGCTGCCCAACAGTTGCTTCACATGCGCCTGTAGGACGGTGAAGACGCTGCCGTCGATGCCCGGCTTGAAGCGAAAGCCGTGCGGCACCAGTGCCGGCACGGTGAGCACGCACGGACCGTGCAGTGGCCACGTCTGGCCGTCGACGGTGGCCTGCCCGGTGCCGCGGTGGATGTACAAAATTTGAAAGAGCGCCGCGTGGCGGTGCACCCGGATCTCCCACTGGTGGCGGCGGCTGCGCTCGGCGATCGATTCCCAGTGCAGCCAGTCGGTGGCGGGCCGCTCGCCGGCCTCGCCGTAAAGGGTGTAGGTCGGCAGCGCGGCGGGTGCGGTGCTCATCGAGCGGATTGGGGAAGTCGGGGTGATGTTCGAATTGTGAAAGGGCTTGTGCCATCCGTCCATTGAGAGCCGGCGCGCCGGCCCTTACGCTGGCGGCCGAAATCACCGCACGGCAGCCCGCGCACGGCGGGCCCGCAGGAGACACACCATGCGCACCCAGGTCGTCATCGTGGGCGCGGGCCCGTCGGGCCTGCTGCTGGGCGCCTTGCTCGGCAAGGCCGGCATCGACAACGTGATCGTCGAGGCGCGCAGCGCCGAGTACGTGCTCGGGCGCATCCGCGCCGGCGTGCTCGAGCAGGTGAGCGTCGACCTGCTCGACGAGGTCGGCGTCGGCGCCCGCATGCACGCCGAAGGCCTGCCGCACGACGGCTTCGACCTGTGCTTCGGCGGCCAGCGGCACCGCATCGACCTGTTCGGCCTCACCGGCAAGCGGGTGATGGTGTACGGACAGACCGAGCTCACGCGCGACCTGATGGAAGCGCGCAAGGGCTCCGGCCGCACCACGGTCTACGAGGCCGACGACGTCAGCGTGCACGACTTCGACGGCGCGCGGCCGCAGGTGCGCTACCGCCAGGGCGGGCAGCAGCACACGATCGAGTGCGACTTCATCGCCGGCTGCGACGGCTTCCACGGCGTGTGCCGCGCCAGCGTGCCGAGGGACCGCATCACGCTGCACGAGAAGGTCTATCCGTTCGGCTGGCTCGGCCTGCTGGCGGACGTGCCGCCGGTGTCGCACGAGCTGATCTACGTCAGCCACGACCGCGGCTTCGCGCTGTGCAGCATGCGCAGCCGCACGCGCAGCCGCTACTACGTGCAGGTGCCGATCGCCGACAGCGTCGAGCAGTGGTCCGACGACGCCTTCTGGGTCGAGCTGCGGGCACGCCTGCCGGCCGACGCGGCGGCCCATCTGGTCACCGGCCCGTCGCTGGAGAAGAGCATCGCGCCGCTGCGCAGCTTCGTCTGCGAGCCGATGCGCTTCGGCCGCATGCTGCTGGCCGGCGACGCCGCGCACACCGTGCCACCGACGGGCGCCAAGGGCTTGAACCTGGCGGCCACCGACGTCGGCTATCTGGCGCAGGGCCTGATCGGTCACTACAAGGGCGACGACTCCGGCCTCGAGCATTACTCCGCGCGCTGCCTTCGTCGCGTCTGGCGGGCCGAGCGCTTCTCATGGTGGATGACCATGCTGATGCACGACTTCCCGGCCCACGGGTCGTTCGACCGCAAGGCGCAGCAGGCCGAGCTCGACTACCTGGTGCACTCCGAGGCCGCGTCGAAGGCGCTGGCCGAGAACTACGTCGGCCTGCCGATGTAGCGCGCGTCCGAGCGCAAGCCCTCATGCCGCTGCGATGCGGACGCTGGCATCATGGCGCCAGACGGCAAGGACGACACCATGATTCTCGAAGTGGCCGACATCCGCATTGCGCCAGGCCAGCAGGCGGCGTTCGACGAGGCGATTCAGCGCGGCCTGGCCTCCGTGGTCGGCAAGGCCAAGGGCTTTCGCGGCTTCAAGGTCAACAAAGGCATCGAGTCGCCCGAGCGCTACGTGCTGATGATCTTCTGGGACACGCTCGAGGACCACACGGTCGGGTTCCGGCAGGGGCCGCTGTTCGCGCAGTGGCGCGCCATCGTCGGCCCGTTCTTCGCGCAGCCGCCGCAGGTGGAGCACTTCACGCTGCTGGCCAAGTCCGCGTGATTCGGCAGCGTTGACATGGCCACGCGCGCCGACGCCCTGGCCGCCGCGGCGCGTGAGTTCGACAGCGGCGCGTTCCAGCGCACGTTGGCGCGCCGGGTGGCCCACCGCACCGAGAGCCAGAACCCCGAGCGCGCCGCCGCGCTGCGCGCGTACCTGAGCGACGAGATCGCGCCGTCGCTGGCCGCGCTCGGCGTGCGCAGCGAGGTGTTCGACAACCCGTTGCCGGGCAAGCAGCCGCTGCTGATCGGCCGCTGCACCGAAGACCCGGCGCTGCCCACCGTGCTGGTATACGGGCATGGCGACGTGGTGCGCGGCCTCGAGGGCCGCTGGCGCGACGGCCTCGACCCGTGGACGCTGACGGCGCGCGACGGCCGCTGGTACGGCCGCGGCAGCGCCGACAACAAGGGCCAGCACAGCATCAACATCGCCGCGCTGGCGGCCTTGCGGGCGGCGCGCGGCGGACGGCTGGGGTTCAACACGGTCTGGCTGCTCGAGATGGGCGAGGAGACCGGTTCGCCCGGACTGGCCGAGTTCTGCCGCGCCCATCGCGACGCGCTGCGCGCCGACGTGCTGATCGCCAGCGATGGCCCGCGGCTGCATGCCGACCGGCCCACGGTCTACCTGGGCACCCGCGGCGTCGCCAACTTCGAC
>DATIFD010000420.1:0-6792 GCA_035455385.1 Burkholderiaceae bacterium | reverse complement strand
CCCGACGTCGTCGGCTTCGAGCTGAAGGGCCGCCTGCGCGAAGGCGTGACCGCCACCGACCTGGTGCTCACGGTCACCGAGATCCTGCGCAAGCACAAGGTGGTGGGCAAGTTCGTCGAGTTCTTTGGCGAGGGCACCGAGAGCCTCGCGGTGCCCGACCGCGCGACGATCGCCAACATGGCGCCGGAGTACGGCGCGACGATGGGCTTCTTCCCGGTCGACGCGCGCACGATCGACTACTTCAAGGGCACCGGCCGCACCGCCGGCGAGATCGCCGCGTTCGAGGCGTACTTCAAGGCGCAGGGCTTGTTCGGCATCCCGCGCGCCGGTGCGATCGACTACTCCAGCGTCGTGTCGTTGGATCTTTCCACCGTGGCGCCGAGCCTCGCCGGCCCCAAGCGGCCGCAGGATCGCATCGAGATCACGAACCTGTCGAAGCAGTTCAAGTCGCTGTTCTCCAAGCCGGTGGCCGAGAACGGCTTCAACCAGCCGGCCGACAAGCTGACCGTGCGCTATCCGGTTGCGGGCGCCAATGGCGCACCGGCCGGCGACGGCCCGGCGCCGGCCCCGGGCGCACCGCGCGACCTGGTCGAAATGGCCGACAACCGCACGACGCGCGACGCCGCGCATGCGCAGGCCGGTGGCAAGGCGCCGTCGACCCGGATGACGCTCGGCAACGGCGACGTGCTGATCGCCGCCATCACCAGCTGCACCAACACCAGCAACCCCGGCGTGCTGCTCGCCGCGGGCCTGCTGGCGAAGAAGGCGGTGCAGGCCGGGCTCAAGGTGCCGCCGCACGTGAAGACGTCGCTGGCACCGGGCTCGCGCATCGTCACCGAGTACCTCACCAAGGCCGGCCTGCTGCCCTACCTCGAGCAGCTCGGCTTCGCGGTGGCGGCCTACGGCTGCACCACCTGCATCGGCAACGCCGGCGACATCGCGCCGGAGTTCAACAAGCTGATCGTCGACAACGACCTGGTGTGCGCCGCGGTGCTGTCGGGCAACCGCAACTTCGAGGCTCGCATCCACCCGAACCTGAAGGCCAACTTCCTGGCCAGCCCGCCGCTGGTGGTGGCCTACGCGATCGCCGGCAACGTGATGCGCGACCTGATGACCGAGCCGGTGGGCCAGGGCAAGAACGGGCGCGACGTCTACCTCGGCGACATCTGGCCCAGCAGCGACGAGATCTACGCGCTGCTCAAGCATGCGATGAACCCGAAGGCGTTCCAGGCCAACTACGCCAAGGTGAAGTCCGAGCCCGGCGCGCTGTGGGGCGCCGTGAAGGGCGTCGCCGGTCAGGTGTACGACTGGCCGACCAGCACCTACATCGCCCGGCCGCCGTTCTTCGACGGCTTCGCGCCGCAGCCCGCACCGCAGGAAGCCGGCGTCAGCGGCGCGCGCGTGATGGCGTTGTTCGGCGACTCGATCACCACCGACCACATCTCGCCCGCCGGCTCGATCAAGGACACGTCGCCGGCCGGCAAGTACCTGATCGCGCACAACGTGATGAAGGCCGACTTCAACAGCTACGGCGCGCGCCGAGGCAACCACGAGGTGATGATGCGCGGCACGTTCGCCAACGTGCGCATCAAGAACCTGATGATCCCGGCCAAGGCCGACGGCTCGCGCGAGGAGGGCGGCGTCACGCTGCATCAACCCTCGGGCGAGAAGATGGCGATCTACGACGCCGCAATGCGCTACATCGCCGAGGGCGTGCCCACCGTGATCTTCGCCGGCGAAGAGTACGGCACCGGCAGCTCGCGCGACTGGGCCGCCAAGGGCACGCAGCTGCTCGGCATCAAGGCGGTGGTGGCCAAGAGCTTCGAGCGCATCCACCGCAGCAACCTGGTCGGCATGGGCGTGCTGCCGCTGCAGTTCAAGCCAGGCCAGTCGTGGGAGAGCCTCGGCATCAAGGGCGACGAGCGCATCGACATCGAGCTCGCCGAGCTGAAGCCGCAGAGCGACGCCACGCTGGTCATCACCGGCAGCGACGGCTCGCGCCGCCAGGCACCGCTGACGCTGCGCATCGACACGCCGATCGAGGTCGACTACTACCAGCACGGCGGCATCCTGCCGTTCGTGCTGCGGCAGCTGCTGGCGGCGTAGCCACGCGATGATCACGCCGCGCCGCGGCGAGCGCTGATGCGCGTGGCCGTCGTCGGTGGCGGCGCGATCGGCAGCGCGTGCGCGCTCTTCGTGCACCGGCTCGACACCGGGGTCGACGTTCACGTGATCGAGCCCGATCCCGGGCTGCGGCTGGCGTCGTCGGCGCGCTCGGCGGCGTCGATCCGCCAGCAGTTCTCGACCGAGGTCAACGTGCGGCTTTCGCAGTTCGGCCTGCAGCTGCTGCGTGACCCCGATGCGTGGCTGGCGGTCGACGACGACAAGGTCGACCTCGGCTTCGTCGAGTCGGGCTACCTGTTCGTCGCCACCCGCGCGGACGGTGCGCAGGCCTTGCGCGAGAACCACGCGGTGCAGCGCGCGTGCGGCGCGCCGGTGAGCCTGCTGACCGCCGACGCACTGTCACGCCGCGTGCCGTGGTTGCGCGTCGACGACGTGCAGCTGGCAAGCCTGGGCGAAGGCGGCGAAGGCTGGTTCGACGGCTATGCGCTGGCCCGCGCGCTGGCGCGCAAGTCGCGCGCACTCGGCGCCGCCGGGCACGCGTCGCCGGTGGTCGGCTTCGAGCGCCGCGGCGAGCGCCTGCGCGCGGTGCAACTCGCCGACGGCACGCGCATCGAGGCCGACGTGTTCGTGCTCGCCGCGGGCGCCTGGTCGCGGGCGGTGGGCGCCCTCGCCGGCTTCGACGTGCCGGTGTTCGCGCGCCGACGCACCGTGTTCGCCTTCACCTGCCCGCAGGCGCTGCCGCGCACGCCGCTGGTGATCGACCCGTCGGGTGTGTGGTTCCGCAGCGAAGGCCGCGGCTTCATCGGCGGCTGGTCGCCGCGTGGCGGCGACGCCGATCCCGACGACCTGCCGCTCGACCAGCCCGACCTCGCCCAGTTCGACGAGCGCGTCTGGCCGGCGCTTGCGCACCGCGTGCCGGCGTTCGCCGCACTGCGCCGCACGCACGCGTGGGACGGCTACTACGAGGTGCATCCGGCCGACCACAACGGCCTCCTCGGCCCGCATCCGCAGTGTGCAAACCTGCTGCTGGCCTGCGGCTTCTCGGGCCACGGCCTGCAGCACGCGGCCGGCGTCGGCCGCGGCATCGCCGAGTGGATCGTGCACGGCGGCTGGCGCAGCCTCGACCTGTCGCCGCTGTCGCCGGCGCGCATCGCAGCAGGCCGGCCATTGGTCGAGCGCGCGGTGATCTGAGGCGCCGCCGCGCCGGTGCACACTGCACGGCTTGCGATCGAAGGAGACGACGATGGGCGATGGAAACGCAGTGCGCCGCACGATCGACGGCCCGGTGCTCACGGTGAGGCTGTCGCGCCCCGCGCAACGCAACGCCGTCGACGGCCCCACCGCAGCACGGCTGCGCGAGGCCTTCGAGGCGTTCGAGCGCGACGATGCGCTCATGGTTGCAGTGCTCACCGGCGATGCCGGCCACTTCTGCAGCGGCGCCGACCTCACCGCACTAAGCGATCCGGCGCGCGCCAACGCGATCGAGCCCACCGGCACCGCGGCCGGCCCGATGGGCCCGACGCGCATGGCGTTGCGCAAGCCGGTGATCGCGGCGATCGAGGGCTACGCGGTGGCCGGCGGCCTGGAGCTCGCGCTGATGTGCGACCTGCGGGTGGCCGCGCGCAGCGCCACGTTCGGCGTGTTCTGCCGCCGCTGGGGCGTGCCGCTGATCGACGGCGGCACCGTGCGGCTGCCGCGCGTGGTCGGCATGGGCCGCGCGCTGGACATGATCCTCACCGGCCGCGCGGTCGGTGCCGACGAGGCGCTGCAGATGGGGCTGGCCAACCGCGTCGTCGACGACGGACAGGCGCTGGCGCAGGCGCAGGCGCTGGCCGCGCAGATCGCGGCCTTTCCGCAGCGCTGCATGCGCGCCGACCGCGCATCGGCGTACCGGCAGTGGGACCTGTCGCTGCCCGACGCGTTGCGCCACGAGGGCGCGGGCGGCTACCCGGTGGTCCAGGACGAGGCCATCGCCGGCGCTGCCCGCTTCGCCGCCGGCGCGGGCCGCCACGGCCGTATCGAGTGAGGCACCCGGCACCGCGTAGCATCGACGCATGACCCCCCCGTTTTCACCCGACGAGGCCCGGCGCGTCGCAGCGACCTTCACGCTGGCCGGCGCGCCCGACGACTTCATCGACGATCCGTACCGCTACTACGCGGCGCTGCGCGCGTTCGATCCGATCCACCCGATCGGCGCCGACTCATGGCTGCTGACGCGCTACGACGACGTGTCGCAGATCTACCGCGAGGCCGCGGCCAGCAGCGACAAGCAGCGCGAGTTCGCGCCGAAGTTCGGAGCCGGCACGCCGATCTACGAGCACCACACGACCAGCCTCGTGTTCAGCGACCCGCCGCTGCACACGCGCGTGCGGCGCCTGATCCTCGGCGCTGTGAACCAGCGCGCCATCGCGCGCATGGAGCCCGGCCTCGTCGCGCTGGTGCGCGAGCTGCTCGAGCGCCTGGCCGATCGGCCCGCTGCGGACCTGATCGACCACTTCGCGGCGCAGATTCCGCTCGAGGTGATCGGCAACCTGCTCGACGTGCCACACGCCGAGCGCGGGCCGCTGCGCGAATGGTCGCTGGCGATCCTGTCCGCGCTCGAGCCGGTGCCCGGGCAGGGGCGGCTGGCGCGCGCGAATGCCGCGGTCACCGAGTTCCTGGCCTACCTGCGCGACCTGGTGGCACGCCGCCGCGCCAGGCCGGGCGATCCCAACGCCGACGTGCTGACGCGGCTGATCCAGGGCGAAAGCGACGGCGAGCGGCTCAGCGAGGCCGAGCTGCTGCACAACTGCATCTTCCTGCTCAACGCCGGGCACGAGACGACGACCAACCTGATCGGCAACGGCATGCATGCGCTGCTGACGCACCGCGACCAGTGGGATCGCCTGCAGCGCGAGCCGTCGCTGATCGGCACCGCGGTGGACGAGCTGCTGCGCTTCGAGAGCCCGCTGCAGCTGAACAACCGGCAGCTCACCGCGGCGGTGGACCTGCGCGGCACGGTGCTGGCAGCCGGCAGCTTCGTCACGCTCGGCGTCGGCGCGGCCAACCGCGACCCCGAGGCCTTTCCCGACCCCGACCGGCTCGACATCGCGCGCAAGCCCAACCTGCATGCCGCGTTCGGCCACGGCGCGCACGCCTGCGTCGGCATGAACGTGGCCCGCCTCGAAGGCCGCATCGCGATCGGCGAGCTGGCGCGGCGCCATCCGCACATTGATCTGGCCGGCGCACCCGAGCGCGACCGGCGCGTGCGCTTTCGCGGGCTGAAGCATCTGCCGGTGCGGCTGTAGCGGGTCTGCCAGCCGTAAAGAACGGCTGTTCTGGCACCGCGGACCGTAACGGCCACAGCCAAACCACAGCGAAGGCTGTGTCGGAATGTTCGGCCGCGGCCGCGCGTACGCCGGGCATCGGCGCTGTCGCCGTTGCCGTTGCCGTTGCCGTTGCCGTTGCCGTCGAAAGGATCCGCCATGCCTGCGTTGTCTGCCCGTGCCATCGTTGTCGTCGTGCTGTCGTGCCTGCTCGGTGCACCGCTCGCGTTCGCCGCCGGCGGCGGTGGCGGCGGCGGCGATGCCGACGACCCGAACAAGAAGACCGGTCCCTACAAAGACGCGATGGACGCCATCGCCGCTCAGCACTACGCGCAGGCGATCCCGATCCTCGAGAACTGGGTGGCGGGCCACAGCAACGACGCCGACGGCTTCAACTGGCTTGGCTTCGCGTACCGCAAGACCGGCAAGCTCGACCCGGCATTCAAGGCCTACAAACGCGCACTGGGCATCGACCCGCAACACCGCGGCGCGCACGAGTACATCGGCGAGGCCTATCTGATGGCCAACCAGCCCGAGATGGCCGAGCGCCACGAGAGAGCCCTCGCGCAGCTGTGCCCCGCCTCGTGCGAGGAGTTGCAAGATCTGCGCGCGGCGATCGCTGCCTACCGAACCGGACCGGCACGCCCGACCGCGAAGGCGCCCTGAGCGGCGATTTCAGGCGCCACGGGCGGCGAGTCGCGCACCTCCTACCAGATGGCTTCGCGCTCCGGCGTCGCGCCGATGCGGTGGATCGACAGGTCGGCGCCGGCGTGCTCCTCCTCGGGCGTCAGGCGCAGCGGCGTCACCGACCGGATGACGCCGTAGACCGCGAAGCCGCCGGCCAGCGCCCAGCCCACCCCGATCAGCGTGCCGATCAACTGCGCCGCGAACGACACGCCGCCGAGGCCGCCGACAGCCGCGGCGCCGAAGATGCCGCAGGCGATGCCGCCCCAGGCGCCGCACAGGCCGTGCAGCGGCCAGACGCCGAGCACGTCGTCGATCTTCCAGCGGTTCTGCGTCCAGGTGAACATGACGACGAAGATCGCCGCCGCGACGGCGCCGACGACGAGCGCGCCCGCCGGGTGCATCACGTCGGAGCCGGCGCAGACCGCGACCAGCCCGGCGAGCGGCCCGTTGTGCACGAAGCCGGGGTCGTTGCGGCCCATCAGCGTGGCCACGAGCGTGCCGCCGACCATGGCCATCAGCGAGTTGACGGCGACCAGGCCGGAGATCTTGTCGAGGGTCTGCGCGCTCATCACGTTGAAGCCGAACCAGCCGACCGTGAGGATCCACGCGCCGAGTGCAAGAAACGGAATGCTCGAGGGCGGATGGCTCGAGATCGCGCCGTCCTTGCGGTAGCGGT
>DATIFD010000419.1:0-3106 GCA_035455385.1 Burkholderiaceae bacterium | reverse complement strand
AGGGGTGTAGCGAGGCCGTCGAGGCCGGGCGGGAGCGCCGACTTGAGCGCCGTCTTGGCGGCGTAACCGCTGGTCAGCGGCGCACCGGCCAGTGCCAGTGCGGGGAGCGCCACGCCCAGCATCCACATTGCGCGTGCCCATGGTGTGGCCGCACCGGCGAGGCTCACGCCGAGGAACAGCGCTCCCTTGGCAAGGGCATGGTGGAAGGCGTAGAGCGTGGCTGCGGTGATGGCGGCCGGCGCTGCGGCCGGTATCGCCAGCGCAACGCCGACGGCCACGGTGATGAAGCCCATCTGGCTGATGCTCGAGTAGGCCAGCGCCGCCTTTGCCTGGCGCTGCGTGGCACCGGCCAGCGCAGCCGCGAAGGCGGCGGCCAGACCCAGCGCGATCAGCGTCTCGCCCCACGCAAGTGCGGCGGCGCCGCCCAGCGGCAGCATGCGCAGCCAGCCGAGCAGGCCGGCCTTGATCATCGCGCCCGACAGCACGGCGCTCGCGGGCGTTGGAGCCACCGGATGGGCCAGCGGCAACCAGACATGCAGCGGCAGCGCACCGACCTTGATGCCGAAGCCCACCAGGGTGAGCGCGATCACCGCGTCGCGCTGGGGCGATTCGTCGAGCGACGCAGCGATGGCGTCGAACCGCAGGCTGCCCGCCGCATGCCAGGCGAGCGCGATCGCGGCGAACAGTGCCAGTTCGCCAACCACCACGAGCGCAAGGTAGACGCGCCCGGCCTCGACCGCCTCGGGGGTGCGTGCGTGCACCACCAGCCCGTAGGACGCGAAGCTCATCAGCGCGAAGAAGACGTAGAAGCTGGCCGCGTCCAGCGCCAGCACGAGCCCGAAGTTGCCGGCCATCGCGCCGAGCCAGAACAGCCAGAAGGTGTCGCGCCGCGGGTCGCCGTGCAGGTAGCCGGCGGCATGCAGCCCGCCGGCCAGCCACAGTGCTGCCGTGAACAACAGGAAGATCCGGCTGCAGTCGTCCAAGCCGAAGCGCGCGCCGAGGAAGAGCCAGGGCAGGTCCACTGCGCCGGGCGGGGCAAGGAGGGCCACTGCCAGCGCCGGGAGCGCGGCCAGCGGCAGCAGCACGCGCAGCCGGCGCAGCGGGCGCACCAGCAGCACCGCCGCGAACAGCGGCAACAGCGCCGGCGCCAGCCAGGCCAGCACGGCGGTGGTGCTAGTCGGCAGTTCAGCCACCGATGTACTCCCGCCGCACGATCAGCCGTGCCCAGTCCAGCGGGCTCCAGGGCATCGCCGCCAGCACGCCCACGCCCACCGAGAACAGGGCCGTCAGCAGCACGGGCACCAGCAGCATCGGCTTGGCGTCGCGCCCGCGGCCGTGCTCCTCGGGCCAGGGGCCGCGGGGTGGTCGGAACCAGGCCCGGTGCAGGATGGGCAGAAAGTACATCGCATTGAGCAGACTCGACACCGCCAGCACGCCGATCACCCACCACTGCCCGGCCTGCGCCGCACCTGCGCCGAGGTAGAGCTTGCTGACGTAGCCGGCCACCGGCGGTACGCCGATCATGCCCAACGCCCCTACCGTGAACGCGGCGGTGGTCAGCGGCATGCGGCGTCCGATACCGTCCATCTCGTGGACGTGGTGCACACCGAGCGTCTCGGCGTAGTTGCCGGCGCTGAAGAACAGCGTGATCTTCATCAGGCCCTGGTGCACAAGGTGGACGAGCCCGCCGATGGTCGATATGGGTCCGAGCACGGCGGCGCCGAGCACGATGTAGGACACCTGGCTCACGGTCGAGTAGGCCAGCCGCTTCTTCAAGTCGTCCTGCGTGAGCGCCCGCAGCGAGCCGTAGACGATGGTCATCGACGCCGCCACGGCGAGCGGCGTCAGCACGCCTAGCGTGGCGGCGAACTCGATGCCGAAAACCTCGTACACCACGCGCTGGATGGCGAAGGCGCCGGCCTTCACCACCGCCACCGCATGCAGCAGCGCCGATACCGGGGCGGGCGCCACCATCGCCTGCGGCAGCCAGCCATGCAGCGGCACCAGGGCCGCCTTGACGCCGAAGCCCACCACCAGCGCCGCGAACAGCAGCACCAGGGTTCCCGAGTGCTCGGCGGCGAAGGGCTTCAGATAGCCGGCGCTGGCAAAGTCCTGCGGTCCGGTCAGCACGTGCGCCCCGGCCACGGTCAGCAGCAGCAGCACGCCGGAGGGCAGGGTGTACATGAGGTAGGTACGACCGGCGGCCAAAGCCGCCGACGTGCCGCGGTGGATGACCAGCGGGTAGGTCACCAGGGTCAGGATTTCGTAGAAGACGAACAGCGTGAACAGGTTTCCCGCCAGGGCGATGCCGGCGGTGGCCGACACGCACAGGCTGAAGAAGCCGAAGAAGCGGCTGCGGTGCGGCGCATCCTCGAGATAGCCCACAGCGTAGACCGTGGTCACCGCCCACAGCACGGCCGACAGGGTCAGGTACAGCAGACTCAACTCGTCGGCAAGCAGCACCAAGTCAAGGCCCGGCAGCAGCGCGAGGCGCGCCTCGTAATCCTGGAAACGGCCGACGTTCCAGACCATGATGCCAACGAGAACGAGCTTGACGGCGGCGCCGGCGAGATTGAGCGTCGTGCGCAGCGTGCGCCGGTGCTCGGGCAGCGTGAAGATGATGAGGCCGGGTAGCAGAGAGCTAGCCACCACGGCGACCGGCACCCAGAACGCGTTCGTCACGGCGCGGCCCCGACGCTCAGCAGGTCGCGCAGCGGGCCGGCGGCCACGACCAGCGCGACCGAGAGCAGCGCGAGCGCGAGCGACGCGAGCTGCGGCGCCGTGGGCGCTGCGAGCTCGGCCCTCTCCGCGTCCGGCACGGGCCGCTCGTCGACGAAGGCCCGCGATAGGGCGTGGAAGAGGAACATCGCGGCGAGCAGGCTGCCGGCCAGCACCACGGCGACCGAGCCCCAGGCGCCGGCGCGCACCGCCGACTCGACCAGCAGGTACTTGCCGACGAAGCCGCCGGTCGGCGGCAGCCCGACGAGGCTGATCGCGGACAGGGCGAAGGCCGTGGCCGTCAATGGCAACCGTGACGCGAATCCGGCCAGCGCGTCGATGCGGTCGTGCCCGTAGGCGGCGAGCAGCGAACCAGCGCACAGGAAGA
>DATIFD010000418.1:0-10078 GCA_035455385.1 Burkholderiaceae bacterium | reverse complement strand
ACTTCCACGAGCAGCACCTGAACACCATCCTGCGCCGCCACGGCGTCGACACCGCGGTGCACGGCAAGGACGTGCTGCCGATGGCCGGCGACTACACGGTGGCGGTGCTGCGCGACGGCCTGCGCGCGTTCGTGGCCAAGTACCACGCGGCGGCCTTTGCCGCAGCGGTGCCGGTGAGCCTGCCGTCGCGCGCCGCCAAGGAGGTCGCGCCGCTGCTGCCGCCACGAGCTCCGGGTCTTTGCGTGGGCTGCCCCGAGCGGCCGATCTTCTCGTCGCTCAAGCTGGTCGAGCGCGAGCTCGGCCCGCACCACGTGTCGGCCGATATCGGCTGCCATCTGTTCTCGATCATGCCGCCGTTCAACATCGGCGCCACCACGATGGGCTACGGCCTGGGCGCGTCGAGCGCATCGGCCTTCAACGCAGGAGCGCAGTTCGGCGCCGATCGGCGCGCGATCGCGTTCATGGGCGACGGCGGCTTCTGGCACAACGGCCTGACCTCGGGCATCGGCAACGCGGTGTTCAACAAGCAAGACAACGTGTTCGTGATCGTCGACAACAACTACTCGGCCGCCACCGGCGGACAGGACGTTCCGTCGTCGCGCGCCGTCAACCCGAATCGCAGCACGATGCACGCGATCGAGCGCGCCGTGAGAGGCGTCGGCGTCGAATGGGTCCGCACCATCACCCGCACCTACGACGTGGCGGCGATGCGCGATGCGCTGCGCGACGCGCTGACCACCAAAGAGCCGGGTCCCAAGGTGGTGATCGCGCAGAGCGAGTGCATGCTCAATCGTCAGCGCCGCGAGCGCCCTGCCCTGGCAGCCGAGGCAAAGGCCGGCCGTCGTGTCGTCAAGGAGCGCTTCGGAGTCGACGCGGCCGTGTGTTCCGGCGACCATGCCTGCATGCGTGTATCGGGCTGTCCGAGCCTGACGCTGGCACCGAGCGGTGATGCGCTCAAGCCCGACCCGGTGGCGCACGTCGACGAGCATTGCGTGGCCTGCGGACACTGCGGCGAAGTCGCCGACGCGGCGGTGCTTTGCCCTTCGTTCTACAAAGCACACAAGGTGCACAACCCCGGCACGTTCGAGCGTTGGCGGGCGCGCTGGCGCACTCGACTGATCGGCTGGCTGCAGGCGCGCCAGCAGCGCACCCGCGCGCAACGCGCGTTGTACGCCGTCGACGCCGCGGCATGACCGCCAGCTCGCCGCGCACCATCCACATCGCCGTCATGGCGCTCGGCGGCCAGGGTGGCGGCGTGCTGATCGACTGGCTGGTCGATCTGGCCGAGCATGCTGGCTGGACCGCGCAGGCGACATCGGTGGCCGGCGTGGCGCAACGCACCGGCGCGACGATCTACTACGTCGAGATGGTCGAGCCGACGCCGGGCCGCGAGCCGGTGCTGGCCCTGATGCCGGTGCCTGGGGATGTCGATGTGGTGGTGGCCGCCGAGCTGATGGAGGCCGGGCGTGCGGTCGAGCGGGGACTCGTGACGCCCGACCGCACGCTGGTGATCGCCAGCCGGCATCGCGCCTACGCGGTGCCTGAGAAGATCTCGCCGGGCAACGGCGTGGCCGACAGCGCCGCGGTGCAGGCGATCCTGCGCCGCGAGGCGCGCCATTTGGTCACCGACGACTTCCAGGCGCTGGCCGTGCAACACGGCAGCGTGATCTCCGCCGCGCTTTTCGGTGCACTGGCCGGCAGTGGCGCCCTGCCCTTTGCGCGCAAGCAGTTCGAAGCGGTGGTCGAGCGCAGCGGCGTGGGCGTGCAAGCGAGCCTGAGCGCGCTGCGCGCGGCGGCAGCCAGCGCCGGCAAGGACGTCGTGGGTGCAACGGCCAGTGAGCCGATGCAGGCCGCGCCGCGGCCACTGCCGGAACGAGCGGCCGGCGCTGCCGTGCAGCCGCTGCTGGAGCGCATCCGTGCGCAGTTTCCGCGCCCCGCGTGGGACTGGCTAGCCGAAGGGTTGGCCCGCGTCGTCGACTGGCAGGATGTGGCTTACGGCGACGAGTACCTCGACCGCGTGGCCCGCCTCGCCGCGCGTGACAACGACAAGGAGAACCCCCTGTTGACGATCGAGGCCGCACGCTGGATCGCGGTCGCGATGTCGTACGACGATGTCATTCGGGTGGCGGACTTGAAGACGCGTGCGGAGCGCACGGCCCGCGTCCGCAGCGAAGTCGGTGCAGCAGTCGGCGACGTCGCCGGTAGCGAGGAGTACTTCCATCCGCGGCTGCCCGAGTTGCTCGGCGTGCTGCCGCGCGGCTTGGCGGCCTGGCTCGATGCGTCACCACGGCTCGGGGTCTGGCTGGCACCACGGCTCGATCGGGGCCGCCGCATCCACACGCACACGCTGCGCGGCCACCTGATGTTGCGTGTGGTCGCCGGAATGCGCCGTTGGCGGCGCGGCAATCGGCGGCACGCCGAGGAGCAGGCACACCTGCAGGCATGGCTCGACGCCGTCGAGCGCGCCCTGGCCAGCGACTACCTGCTGGCAGTCGAACTGCTGCGCTGCCGCCGCGTCGTCAAAGGCTACAGCGACACCCACGCACGCGGCAGCGGGCGCTTCGATCGCCTGCTGCGCGCCGCAGCGCTGCTGGCCGGACGCGAGGACGCGGGCGCGTCGCTGGCCGCACTGCGCGACGCCGCGCTGCGTGACGCCGACGGCCAGGCCCTCGACCAGGCGCTGCGGTCGATGCAGCTGGCCGCGTAGCGAAGTCCCACTTCACGCTGGACGTTGCCTAGCCTGCTGACGGATCGCGCCAAGCGTGGTGCGCGATGTGATGACGTCCGGGTCGAGCTTGAGGTGCAGCAACGTGGGTCGAGACGCCTGCAGCGCTTGCGCGAACGCCGGCTCGAACTGTTCGGTGCGCTCGATGCGCTCGCCATGCCAGCCGTAGGCCTGCGCGAGCTGCGCGAACTCGGGGTTGAACAGCTCGGTGCCACTGACGCGCGCCGGGTACTCGCGTTCCTGGTGCATGCGGATCGTGCCGTAGCAGCCGTTGTCGACGACGATCGAAATCAGCTTGCCGCGGCCGCGACCGGCTTCGTACCCGGTAGCGGTGGCCAGCTCCTGGCCGGTCATCAGGAAGTCGCCGTCGCCGGCCAGATTGACCACCGTGCGCTGCGGATGCAACAGCGATGCGGCGATCGCCGCCGGCACGCCGTAACCCATGGCGCCGGAGGTCGGAGCCAGTTGCGTCCGGCCGTGGTGCTGCAGCCCGTGGTATTGCACGAAGCGATGCAGCCAACCTGAGAAATTGCCTGCGCCATTGGTGTACACGGTGTCGGCCGGCGCCAGGCGCTGCACGGTCTTCATCACCCGCGCCAGGTCCAGCGGTGACACCGGCGTCGGTTCCAGGTTGGCCAGGTAGTCGCGCTGGGCCGCGGCCGTCCACTCGCGCCAGGGCAAATCCGGCGGCGGGGCGAGCGTCTCCAGCGCCTTGGCGGCGTGGCCCATCGAAGACTGCAGCAGCAGATCGGCCTGGTAGACGCGGCCGAGTTCCTCGGGGCCGGCGTGGATGTGGATCAGCTTCTGAACGGGGCGCGGCACCTGCAGCAGCGAGTAACCACCGGTGGTCATCTCGCCGAGACGGATGCCGAGGGCGACGATCAGGTCAGCCTCGCGCACGCGCGCAGCGAGCTTGGGGTTGATGCCGATGCCGACGTCGCCGGCGTATTGCGGATGGCGGTTGTCGAACGTGTCCTGAAAGCGGAACGCGCAGCCCACCGGCAGCGCCCAGTTCTCGGCAAAGCGCTGCAGCGCCAGGCACGCCTCGGCATCCCAGCCGCTGCCACCGGCGATCACCAGCGGGCGCTTGGCCGCTAGCAGTAACGCCCGCACCTCCCGTAGCGCACCGGGCGCCGGCCAGGCCGACGCCACGTGCACGCGCGGCACCACCGCGGCGGCGGTGTGCGCGGTCAGCATGTCCTCGGGCAGTGCCAGCACCACCGGCCCCGGCCGACCCTGCAGCGCGGTGTGGAATGCACGCGCCACGTACTCCGGCAGGCGATCGGCGCTGTCGACCTGTGCCGCCCATTTCGCCATGCCGAGCGTCCCCGGCCCGAACATCTGACGGTAGTCGACCTCCTGGAATGCCTCGCGGTCGCGTTGATCGCTCGCGACCTGGCCGATGAACAGGATCATCGGCGTCGAGTCCTGCCACGCCGTGTGCACGCCGATCGCCGCATTGCTGGCGCCCGGGCCCCGGGTGGCGAAGCAGATGCCCGGCCGCCCGCTCAGCTTGCCCTGGGCGTCGGCCATGAACGCGGCACCACCTTCCTGGCGGCAGGCGATGAAGCGAATGCGCTGGGCGTGCTGATGAAAGCCGTCGAGCACAGCCAGGAAGCTCTCGCCGGGCACGCCGAACACGGTGTCGACACCCTGCGCGACCAGGGCTTCGACCAGGGCATGGCCGGCGATTCGCTGTGTCATCGGGACTCCTTCGGTGCCAACAGGCCGATTATGGATAGCCGGCCGCACCTGCCCGGTGGGCTGCAGCCGTGGCCCGGGCGTCCGCAAGAATTGTGTGCGTTCGTGAGCGGCGACACTCCGCACCCGCGAACACACCCCGGGAGGTGGCTCGTTCCCCCTTGCGGCGGCCCCCGCTGTCAGGCGGGAGCAGGGGCCCGCCGCGACAAATGGCACAGGCGGCGCCCGTGACATTCGCGTACACGGAAACACGCGCGCGCGACGGGCAAGGGCCTAGATTCTCCTGTGGTGCGACGCGCCGGGCCGGCGAGCGCCGGTTCAGTTGCCTGGAGAGACAGCATGCTGAAGACCTTGTTCGGCGACCTCGGGCCAAGGCCTGTCGGCGCCGGCTATGCACCGACCGAGGTGGCCTTCGCCGCCACTGCGGTGCTAGAGGAGACCGCGGCGCCGGCCGCGCTGCCCCGCGAGCACGACCCCAACGTGGTCGACGTCTTCGTCGCCGGCTCGCCCGCGCAGTCGATTCGCGAACATTTCACCAAGAGCCGCGCCGATCTCGGCAGTGCGCCGTCGATGATCACGCTGCTCGATCCGTCGCGCATCTGGGCACCGGCAGTCGTGAAGGCCCTGTCCGACGCCACCGGCCAGCCGGTGGAGAAGCTCCACCTGCGCGAACGCGCCACGCTGCGCACGCTGGCGGTCGTCGAGCGCACCGCGGTGCCGCGTCGCGCCTCGGGCCCGTTGAAGGTCTACCACGCGGACGTTCGGGTCGCCGGCCTCGACCACGACGAGATCGTCAACGCGCTGGCCGAGCGTTCGCACATGACCGCGGTGATCGTCGGCGCCTTGCAGCAGCACGCGCTGGACGCGCTGCTGCAATCGCTGCTGATCGCCACGCAGCAGCCCGACTGGCATTGTCCGTGGCTCGTCTTTCTGCTGCCGCCGAACTCCGGCGCCATGCGCCACCGCATCCTGAGCCAGCCGTGGCCTGCGCGCATTCGCGCCACCGCGCTCACAGAGACGCTCAATGGCGCGTCGACGGTCTGGAACACCGTGCTGTCGGCGTGGGAAGCCTGTGCCAACGCGCCGACCTTCTCGGCCACCACACAGACCAAGCTGCTCGACGACTCCAGTGTCACCAAGGCCCTGTTCGGCCTCGTGCGCACCGAGGGCGTGATTGCCTGCGGCGTGGTGGACCTGAGCACCGGCGAGCTGCTGGCGCACGACAGCCGTGATAGCCTGACCTTCGATCTCGGCGCTCGCGCGCGCCGCCTCACCGCGGCGCGCCGTGTGTTCAGCAGCGGCGGCACCGACTACGGCGCCGAGAGCGAGGAGCTGATGGTGGTCCAGGGCCCGCGCATCGAGATGCTGCGCGCCGGGCTGCCGCCGCCGACTCGCTTCGGCCTGGTGCTGATGCTCGACCGGCGGCTGGCCAACGTCCCGCTGATCCGCTTCAAGACGCTGCAGGCCGAAAAGCACCTCGTCTGAAGGTGCGAAGCACCCTGGGCTACCATGCGGGCCCGGGTTGATCAGGTCGCCGCGCGGGGCGGCCGCCTCGCATGACGCAAGTCCTCTACGACTACACGCGCGCCGATGCCAGCGGCGCGAGCTGCATCGCTCATGCCTGGGCCAAGGTGCCCGAGCCGTTGACGCCGGCGCGGCGCGACGAGCTGAAGCAGCTGATCGCTGACGAGCTGAAGGCCCGTAACGCGGTGATGGTGGTGCACTACTACGTCGATGGCGACCTGCAAGACCTCGCTCTCACGAGCGGAGGCTGCGTGTCCGATTCGCTGGAAATGGCGCGCTTCGGCCGCGATCACGCCGCCAGCACCCTTATCGTGTGCGGCGTTCGCTTCATGGGAGAGACGGCAAAGATCCTGTCGCCTGGCAAGCGCGTGCTGATGCCCGACCTGGACGCCACCTGCTCGCTCGACCTCGGATGTCCACCCGAGGACTTCGCCAGATTCTGCCATGCACACCCAGATCGAAAGGTGGTCGTCTATGCCAACACCAGCGCGGCGGTGAAGGCTCGCGCCGACTGGATGGTCACAAGCTCCTGCGCACCGGCGATCGTCGAACACCTGCACCGGCAGGGCCACAAGATCCTGTGGGCGCCCGACAAGCACCTGGGCCGCTACATCCAGCAGACCACGGGTGCCGACATGCTGTTGTGGGATGGGGCCTGCATCGTGCACGACGAGTTCAAGAGCCTCGAGCTCGAGCTGCTGCGCAAGGAGCACCCGGGGGCGATGGTGCTGGTGCACCCGGAATCCCCGGCCGGCGTGCTGGCTCAGGCCGACGTGGTGGGCTCGACCTCGCAACTGCTGAAGGCCGTGGTCGATGGCGGGACGGATGAATACATCGTCGCCACCGACAAGGGCATGTTCCACCGCATGCAGCAGTTGGCGCCGGGCAAGACGCTGCTCGAGGCGCCCACCGCCGGCGCCAGCGCCACGTGCAAGAGCTGCGCGCACTGCCCCTGGATGGCGATGAACGGCCTCGAAGGCGTGCTCGCCAGCCTGCAGCGCGGGTTCGGCGAGATCCACGTCCCCGAGCCGACGCGCACGCAGGCCATGGGCTGCATCGAGCGCATGCTCGACTTCGTGGCGAGGAATCCGGGCGCGATCAGTCAGCCGGCGCGAGGGTTCGTGCCCCAGATTGGCGTCGCGTGACGGTGCGCAAAACGTCCGACGCGATGCTGCGCTTCGAGTTCAACGAGACGCTCGAGCGGGCGCGCGCGCGCAACATCCGCGATGCCCTGCTCGAGGACATCGGCCGCGGCGACTGGACCGCTGAGCTGCTGCCGCCGGGGCGACGTGTACGGGCCCAGGTGCGCGTGCGCGAGCCCGCGGTGCTGGCCGGACGCGACTGGTTCGAGGGCTGCATGCACTCGGTAGGGCCCGACACGAACTTGCAGTGGCACTGCGACGAAGGCACCGAGATGGCCGCCGACAGCGTGGTGTGCGACCTCGAAGGCGATGCGCGAGCCATGCTGACGGCCGAGAGGCCGGCGCTGAATTTCCTGCAACTGCTGTCGGGCGTGGCCACCGTCACGCGGCAGCATGTGCGGGCGATCGCCGGCGCGTCGGCGAATCCGCGCGGCTGCGTCGTGCTCGACACCCGAAAGACGCTACCGGGGCTGCGCCAAGCGCAGAAGTACGCGGTGCGCGTCGGCGGCGGCAGCAACCAGCGCCTGGCGCTGTGGCACGGCATCCTGATCAAGGAGAACCACATCGCGGCCGCCGGCGGCGTCGCGCAGGCGCTGCGGCGTGCGCAGGAGCTGCACTCGGGCGTCGACATCCAGATCGAAGTCGAGACGCTCGATCAATTGCGCGAAGCGCTCGCTGCTGGCGCCACCAGCGTGCTGCTCGACAACTTCACGCCGGCGCTGATGCGCGAAGCGGTGGCCATCACTGCAGGGCGCGCGCTGCTCGAGGCCTCGGGGGGCGTGAGCCTGGAGCGGCTGCGCGACATCGCGGCCACAGGCGTCGACCGCATCTCGATCGGAAGGCTGACGAAGGACGTGCGCGCCATCGACTACTCGATGCGCGTCGTCGCCGACTGAGCCGCTCGGCTCAAGCGCGGCTGCGTGCGGGCCGGGTCAGCACGGTGGGCAGGCTCACCGGCAGCGTGGCCGGGAAATCGCGGCTGTAGTGCAGGCCGCGGCTCTCGTGGCGCACCAGCGCCGAGCGCACGATCAGCTCGGCGCATTCGACGAGGTTGCGCAGCTCCAGCAGATCGCGCGTGACGCGGAAGTTGGCGTAGTAGTCGTCGATCTCGCTCTTCAGCAGCTCGATGCGATGCAGCGCGCGCTCCAGGCGCTTGGTGGTGCGCACGATGCCGACGTAGTTCCACATCAGCAGCCGCAGCTCGTCCCAGTTGTGCGCGATCACCACCTGCTCGTCGGCGTCCTCGACCTGGCTCTCGTCCCACGCCGGCACCGGCTCGACGGCACGCCCGTCGGACTGCAGGATGTGCTCGGCGCAGGTGCGGCCGAGCACCACGCACTCCAGCAGCGAGTTGCTGGCCAGCCGGTTGGCGCCGTGCAGCCCGGTGTAGGTGGTCTCGCCCACCGCGTACAGCCCATCCACGTCGGCCCGGCCGTGCAGGTCGCTGACGACGCCGCCGCAGGTGTAGTGCGCGGCCGGCACCACCGGAATCGGCTGGCGCGCGATATCGATGCCGAGCGCCCCGCAGCGCGCGTGGATGGTCGGGAAGTGCTCCTTCAGGAAGACCTCGCCGAGGTGTGTGGCGTCGAGCCACACGTGGTCGAGGCCGTGCTTCTTCATCTCGAAGTCGATCGCACGCGCCACGATGTCCCGCGGTGCCAGCTCGCCGCGTGCGTCGTGCGCGGACATGAAGCGCGTGCCGTCGGGCAGCTTCAGCTGGGCGCCCTCGCCGCGCAGCGCCTCGGTGATCAGGAAGCTGCGCTCCTGCGGGTGGTACAGGCAGGTCGGATGGAACTGGATGAACTCCATGTTGCCGATCCGGCAGCCGGCGCGCCATGCCATCGCGATGCCGTCGCCGGTGGCGGTATCGGGGTTCGTGGTGTAGCGGTAGACCTTGCCCGCGCCGCCAGTGGCGAGCACGACGGCCGAGGCCGGCATCGCGTCGACGCGCCTGGCGTCGATGTTCAGCGCGTACACCCCGTAGCAACGCGCGGTCTCGGTGCGCTTCAGGTGGCGCGATGTGATGAGGTCGATCGCCATCCAGCGCTCGCGCAACGTGATGTTCGGATGCGCCCGCGCCTTCGCCAGCAGCACTTCGTGGATCGCCCGGCCCGTGGCATCGGCGGCGTGTGCGATCCGTCGCACGGCGTGACCGCCTTCACGCGTCAGATGCAACCCGAGCGGGCCGCTCGGGTCTGGGGAGAAGGGCACGCCCTGTGCCACCAGCCATTGCACCGCCGCCGCGCTGTGCTCGGCGATGAAACGCGCCGTGTGCTCATCGACCAGCCCGGCACCTGCGTCCTGGGTGTCGCGCACGTGCGAGTCGACGCTGTCGTCGCTGCCGAGCACGCCGACGATGCCGCCCTGGGCCCAGGCGGTGGCGGCCTCCGACAGATCGCGCTTGGCCAGCACCACCACCGGCCCGCGCCGGGCCAGTTCGAGCGCCACCGTCAGGCCAGCCAGGCCTGCACCGATCACGACCGCTGCAGCATTCGATTGCGACACACTGTCTCCGTTGGAATCTCACGCTCACCGCCGCGGGCGCCACCGTTATCACGCCCCCATTGAGGGGGATGTTCGGCCACCACCGGCGTGACGAGCATTGTGACGAAATCCCGCGGCGCCGCGCCATCGAGTCCTACACTTTCACGCAAGCCGCGTGTGTCTTTCGGCCCTCAAGAGAGCAGTCATGCCAAAGCCGATTCATGAGATGTCACAGTGGGACGCTTCGGTCCACAACTCGCGCATTCCCGAGGAGGAATGGCAGGCCACGCGCGAGCTGACTCACGTGGCGACGCAGATCCTCACGAACCGAGAGGAATACCTCGCGCCGGAGCGCCGCGAGATCGGTCGTCGCATCGGCGACCAGCAGCACGAGATGTTCGTCGTCTGCGCCCCTTCGGAGGCGCTGGAACAGCAGTTCCAGCAGTGGGCGACGGACTTCATCGCCATCCACGACATCGCGACCGATTCCTCGCCGCGCATC
>DATIFD010000417.1:0-7024 GCA_035455385.1 Burkholderiaceae bacterium | reverse complement strand
CCTGTCGGCCGGCGACGCGGTGATCGACGGCGGCAACGGCCACCACCACGACGACGTGCGCCGCGCGCGCGAGCTGGCCGCGCGCGGCATCGACTACCTCGACATCGGCACCAGCGGTGGCGTGTGGGGCCTCGAGCGCGGCTACTGCCTGATGATCGGCGGGGCGGCCGCGGCGGTGCAGCGACTGGCGCCGCTGTTCGAGGCGCTGGCGCCGGGGCAGGCGGCGCAACCGCGCACGCCGGCACGCGTCGGCGACGGGCGCGCCGCGGAGCAGGGGTGGCTGCACTGCGGGCCGGCGGGCGCCGGCCATTTCGCGAAGATGATCCACAACGGCATCGAGTACGGAATGATGCAAGCGCTGGCCGAGGGCTTCGACATCCTGCGCAACGCCGGCAAGTCGTCGTTCGGGCCAGACCACCGCTTCGACTTCGACCTCGCCGACATCGCCGAGGTGTGGCGCCGCGGCAGCGTGGTGTCGTCGTGGTTGCTCGACCTGACCGCGCAGGCGCTGGCCGAGGACGGGCAGCTCGCGGGCTACACCGGCGTCGTCGAGGACTCCGGCGAGGGCCGCTGGACGGTGCAGGCCGCCGTCGACACCGCCGTGCCGGCGCCGGTGCTGACCGCGGCACTCTACGCGCGCTTTCGCTCGCGACAGGACCGCACGTTTGCCGACAAGCTGCTGTCGGCGCTGCGCCGGCAGTTCGGCGGCCATGTCGAGCGCCCACCCGCCTGACGGCGGGACGGGTTTGTCCTGAACGGCGGGCGCCACAATCATCATACGATTGCCGCCCACCCGGCTGCCGCTGACGGCACGGGTCACCGCAGGAGACCACCCGACATGCAGATTCCCTCCTCGTTCGCGCGCGTGCTGCTGGCCGCCGCGCTGCTCGCCGCTGCGCCGGCCTTCGCGCAGGAAAAGCTCACCGTGTTCTGGGTCAAGGGCTTCTACAAGTCCGAGGACGACGCGCTGCTCGAAGCGGTCAAGAAGTTCGAAGCCAAGAACAAGAACATCAAGGTCGAGCTGTCGCAATACCCGATCCAGGACATGATCCCCAAGACGGTGGCGGCGCTCGACTCCGGCACGCCGCCCGACGTGGCGTACGCCGACGTCTACGACTTCCAGGTGGCGGCCAAGTGGGCGTACGACGGCAAGCTCGAGGACCTCTCGAGCGTGATCGACCCGATCCGCGCCAAGTTCGAGCCCGCGGCGCTGTCGACGACCTTCCTCTACAACGACCAGACCAAGGCGCGGGCGTACTACGCCTTCCCGATCAAGCAGCAGACGATGCACATCCAGTACTGGAAGGACATGCTCGCCGAGGCCGGGTTCAAGGAGAGCGACATCCCGAAGGACTGGAAGGGCTACTGGAGCTTCTGGTGCGACAAGGTGCAGCCCGCGTACCGGCAGAAGAGCGGCCAGCGCGCGTTCGGCACCGGTTTCCCGATGGGCGTCGACTCGAGTGACACCTTCTACTCGTTCCTCACCTTCGCCGATGCCTACAACGTCAAGATGGTCAACGATTCGGGCAAGCTGCTGGTCGATGATCCGGCGGTGCGGCAGGGCCTGATCAACGCGATGACCGACTACGTCGCGCCCTACCAGAAGGGCTGCACGCCGCCGTCGAGCACCAGCTGGAAGGACCCCGACAACAACGTCGCCTTCCACAACAAGACGATCGTGATGACCCACAACGCGACGATCTCGATCGCCGCCAAGTGGCTCGACGACATGAACAACACGGCGCTGACCGCCGAGCAGCGTGCGACCGCGAAGAAGAACTACAGCGAGCTGATCGCCACTGCGGGCTTCCCCAACAAGCCCGACGGCAGCAAGATGGTCTATCGCGCCGCGGTGAAAGTCGGCGTCATCTTCAAGGACGCCAAGAACAAGGCCACGGCCAAGAAGTTCGTCGCCTTCATGCTCGACGAGGCCAACCTGCAGCCGTACGTCGAGGGCTCGCTCGGCCACTGGTTCCCGGTGATGAAGGCATCGCAGCAGAGCCCGTTCTGGAAGAGCGACCCGCACCGCCTGGCGGTGTACAACCAGTTCATGGCCGGCACGGTGCCGTTCGAATTCACCAAGAACTACAAGTTCACGATCCTGAACAACGAGAATGTCTGGGGCAAGGCGATGAACCGCATCCTCAACGAGAAGGTGCCTGTCGACAAGGCCGTCGACGAGATGATCGCGCGCATCAAGGCGGTGGCCGGGGGATGACCCACCCCCGAAGCGGCCTGGCGGCCGCCTCCCTCTCGAGGGGGCGCCGCCAGCGGCCCGGCAGAGCCGGATTCGCGGCGGCCGCCTGGGTGAGCGAGGCGCCGCGGTGCGACATTGCGCTTCACCGCACCGAGTTCATCGCCACATCGCCGTCATGAGCCAGGTTGCCGCAATCAGCCCCCCCGCGCCGGCCGCCGCATGGCGAAGCAACCGCTGGCAGTTCTGGGGCCGTGCCCTGGTGCTGCCTTATCTGCTGGTGTTCCTCGTCTTCGTGCTGTACCCGGTGGGCTACGGGCTGTGGCTGGCGCGCCACCCGTCGAGCTACGTCAAGCTGTTCGACGACCCGATCTTCTTCCGCACGGCGATCAACACGATCGTCTTCATCGTCGTCGCGATCAACCTGAAGATGCTGGTCGCGCTCGGGTTGTCGGGCTTCTTCGTGAACGAGCGCTGGTGGATCCGCGTGTTGTCGGTGCTGTTCATCATTCCGTGGGCGGTGCCGTCGATTCCGACGATCCTGTCGGTGCGCTTCATGCTCAACCCCGAGTGGGGCGTGATCAACACGACGATCTTCAAGCTGACGCGGCTCGACGGCCCGAACTGGCTCAACGACCCGACCCTCGCGCTCAGCTTCTCGATGCTGATGCACGTGTGGAAGAGCCTGCCGTTCTGGACGCTGATCCTGCTGGCCGGGCGCCTGGCCATCCCTGCCGAGCAATACGAAGCCGCGTCGGTCGACGGCGCCACGCGCTGGCAGAAGTTCCGCTTCATCACCTGGCCGGCGATGCGTTCGCTCTACCTGACGTCGACCATCCTGTCGATGATCTGGACGCTGGGCGACTTCAACAGCGTCTATCTGCTCACCGGCGGCGGCCCGGCCGATCTGACGCACGTGCTGGCGACGCTGGGCATCCGCTACCTGCGGCTCGACCAGGTCGATCTGGCGATGGCCGCCATCGTCGTCTCGCTGCCGCTGGTGCTGCCGCTGGTGTTCTTCATGATGAAGAGGCTCTCCAAATGAGCCGGGGATTCAGCTGGCGAACGGTCAGCCGCGAGGCGCAGTTGCTGCTGGTGGGCATCCCGGTGCTGCTGTGGACGATGATCCCGGTGTACCACCTGTTCCTGTTCGCGATCTCGGCCAAGGACGAGGCCACCTCCGGGCGGCTGTGGCCCGAGCATCCGACGCTGCAGAACTTCTCGATCGTCTTCCGCGAGCAGCACTTCTACCTGTCGCACTTCTGGCGGCAGCTCGGCAACTCGCTGATCATCGCGCTGGCAGTCGGCGCGCTGACGCTGTTCGTCGCCACCTGCGCGGCATTCGCGATCAGCCGGCTCAAGGTGGCCGGCGGCCGCACGGTGATGAACCTGGCGCTGTTCACGTACTTCATCCCGGCGGCGTTCCTCGCGGTGCCGATGTACAAGACGATGGGTCTGTACGGGTTGCTGAACAACCAGTGGTCGCTGATCCTGGCGATGGTGACGATCGCCTCGCCGTACTGCATCTGGGTGCTGAAGCAGGCCTCCGACAAGCTGCCGGCCGAGCTCGACGAGGCCGCGCGGATCGACGGTGCGAGTCCGCTGCAGCTGTTCCGCCTGGTCTATCTGCCGCTGATGGTGCCGTCGCTGGTGGCGGTGGGCACCTATGCGCTGCTGCTGGCGTGGAACGAGTACCTGTACGCGTTCCTGCTGCTGTCCAACGACACCGATATCACGCTGGCCGTGGCGCTCGGGCACTTCCTGTCGGCCGACGATTCGCCGTGGGAACTGCTGATGGCCACCGGCTTCATCTACGCATTGCCGCCAGCGGCGATCTACTACGCGTTCAAGCGCTACATGGTGTCGGGGATCACGGCGGGGGCGGTGAAGAGTTGAGCATGGTGTTGTTCGATTCGATGCGTTCTGCTGCTGCGCGGCGCGGCGGGCGGCACCCGGTGGGGGCTCCTACTGTGGCGGTCGGCACTGCGTGCCGACTCCGCTGCGATGCTCGCAGCGCGCTCGCGCGGCGAAACTCGCTACGCTCACTGCGTTCGCTGCGCTCGAACAATCGCCGCGAGTCGGAACACGAAGCGCGCGCTGCGCTCGCGCCGACCGCGCCGCTGCGCTTCTCGCCGCCCCACAAGTCGCCCCCACCGGGTGCCGCCCGCCGCGCTGAGACGCTCATGGTGCTTGTCGAGGCATGCCGCGGGGGTGCCGGCAAAGCCGGGGGCGGGTGTGCGCCGGCAGCGACATTGTGCGGCGCTGAGGAGCACAGGGCTCGTGGCCGCGCGCGCACAGCGCGCGCTTCAACCTCTGACTCGCCGAGATTGTTCGAGCGCAGCGAACGAAGTGAGCGAAGCGAGTTTCTCGGCGGGCCACGAGACCGAGCACCGCAAGGGAGTCGTCCCACAGGGACGACCGCCGTACACGAGCGCCGGCGCACACCCACCCCCGGCTTTGCACGCTGGACCCATGCAGGCACGGGCGGCTGTGCACGTGAGTGCGTCACTCCGACGCCGCTGCGGCTCTCAGGGACGTGACCATGCTGCAACTGCTCGGCATCAACCAGTATTACGGCGGCAGCCACATCCTGCGCCACGTCGGCTTCGAGGCGCGCGTCGGCGAGGTCACCGTCGTGCTCGGTCGCAACGGGGTCGGCAAGACCACGCTGCTGAAGAGCCTGATGGGCGTGGTGCCGGTGAAGACCGGGTCGGTCCTGCTCGACGGCGCCGACATCACGCATTCCACCCCGTACGAGCGCGTGCGGCGCGGCATCGGCTACGTGCCGCAGGGCCGCGAGATCTTCGCCCGCCTCACGGTGGAAGAGAACCTGCGCATGGGGCTGGCGTCCAAGCGCAACGGCGCCGACCTGCCCGCCGAACTGTTCGACCTCTTCCCGGTGCTCCAGCAGATGATCAGCCGCCGCGGCGGTGACCTGTCCGGCGGCCAGCAGCAGCAACTGGCGATCGCGCGCGCGCTCGCCGCGGGGCCGAAGCTGCTGCTGCTCGACGAGCCGACCGAGGGCATCCAGCCGAGCATCATCAAGGACATCGGCCGCGTGATCCGCATGCTGGCCGAGCGCGGCACGATGGCGATCGTGCTGGTCGAGCAGTACTACGACTTCGCCGCCGAGCTGGCCGATCAGTACCTGGTGATGGAACGCGGCGAGATCGTCGCACGCGGCGCAGGCAAGAACATGGCCGCCGACGGCGTGCGCGAGCGCATGTCGATCTGAGCGGCCTGCGGGCATTCACGGTGCCGGGCGGCGGCGGCTTTGCCGTATACCGGCAGTGGAGGAGCCGATGATCACCGTCCATCACCTGAACAACTCGCGCTCGCAGCGCGTGCTGTGGTTGCTCGAGGAGCTGGGCCTGCCGTACGAGATCCAGCACTACCAGCGCAACCCCGCCACCAACCTCGCGCCGCCCGAACTGATGCGGGTGCATCCGCTGGGCAAGTCGCCTGTCGTCACCGACGGCGACGCCACGGTGGCCGAGACCGGTGCGATCGTCGAGTACCTGGTCGACAAGGTCGGCGGCAAGCTCAAGCCTGCGCACGGCACGCCGCAGCAGCGTCGCTACACCTACTGGCTGCACTTCGCCGAAGGTTCGGCGATGTCACCGCTGCTGCTGTCGCTGATCCTCGGCCGCATCCGCAAGGCGGGGCCGTTCTTCGCGCGCCCGCTGACGCGCAAGATCGCCGACACCGTGATGACCGGCTTCGTGACGCCGAACATCCAGCGGCAGCTGGCGTACATGGAGGGCGAGCTGGCGACGTGCGCGTGGTTCGCCGGCGACGAGTTCAGCGCGGCCGACGTGATGATGAGCTTCCCGCTCGAGGTAGCGATGGTGCGCGGCGGACTCGACGCGGCCACGCACCCCAGGCTCACCGACTGGCTGGCGCGCATCCACGCGCGGCCGGCCTACCAGGCCGCGCTGCAGCGCGGCGGCGCCTACACCATCGTGCGATAGCCGACGCTCCGGCAGGCAGAGGTGGCCTACGTGCGCCACACACGTGGTGCCGTCGGCTCGAGCTGCCACGCCGTCCCGCGCCAGCGCGCGCGCACCGCCTGCGCGAGCGCCATCGCCGGCTCGATGCGGTGCGCGAGTGCGCGCAACACGACGATGCGCTGCTGCAGCGCGGTGACGCCGGCGATCACGCCGTCACCGCCGGCGCTGCGCACGGCGTCGCGCGCAGCGTCGACGATTGCCTCGGCGCGCGCGTCGGGTATCGCCTGTCCGCAGGCGAACCACAGCGTCAGCAGCGTGCTGCGACCGGCCAGTCCGAGCGGCGACGACAGCAGCCGCGTGTCGGCGCTGTCGATCACGCCGCGCTCGAGCCACAGACCAGGCAGCTCGAGGTGCTGCGTGAAGCGGCCGGCCGCGAACGCCTGGCCCGCCGCCGGCAGCCCGAGCGCGAGCAGGTCCCAGCCGATCATCTCGGCACTGGCCGCCAGATCGAAGCGGGCGTGGTTTTCGGCCAGGCAGCCGCTGTGTGCGATCGACTCCAGCGGCAGCCACTCCAGACGCGCGCCGGCGGCCAGCGTGGCGCTCACCTGCTGCGCGCCGACGTCGCCCGCGCTACGGTAGAACCGGGTCGCGCCCGGCGTGGTGACGAGCGCGTGCGCGTGCGGCTGCAGGTCGAGCGCGATCTCGAGGCGGTCGCCGCCGACGATGCCGCCCGGCGGGTGCACGATCACGTTGTGGCACACCGACGGCGCCTCGGGGTACAGGCTCGCGAGCACGCGCAGCGGCCCTTCGTGGCGGCTGTGCAGCACGGTGCGCCGCGAGCCGTCACCCGCCCACGGCTCGCTGCGCCAGGCCAGATCGA
>DATIFD010000416.1:0-3158 GCA_035455385.1 Burkholderiaceae bacterium | reverse complement strand
GCGGCGCCAGAGGTGATCGGCCTCGGCACCAACGTGCTGGTGCGCTACCTCGCACAGGACGAGGCGGCCCAGTCCGCGCGGGCCACGCGGCTGATCGAGCGCGAACTCAGCGAGCGCGAGCCGGGGTTCATCGGCCTGATCGTGCTGGTGGAAACCTGCTGCGTGCTCAAGCGCCTGTACGGCGCCACCCCGGCCGAATTGCACGAGACCGTGCGCGACCTGCTCGACGCTCGGCAGCTCGCCGTGGAAAACCGCGCTCTCGTCGCGCGCGCGCTCGGCCGCGCCGTCGACGATGGCGCCGACATCGCCGACGCGCTGATCACCGAGTGCGCTGCGGGCGCCGGGTGCAAGCGCACGGTCACGTTCGACAAGGCCGCCGCCAAGGCCGGCATGGCGGTGTTGCGCTGAGCGATCAGCGTCACAAGGTCCCGCTCGACGTGCGGGAACTTCATGGTCGGCGTGGGAGGGCCTTTGCGCCGTGGCGGGTCTCCGAGCGGATGGCATAATCTGCCAACCTCCGCCAGAAGGACTTGACGATGCCCACTCGCAACGTCGTGCTCACCGACCGCCAGGCCGAGTTCGTCGAGAAGCTGGTCTCCTCGGGCCGTTACCAGAACGCCAGCGAGGTGCTGCGCGAAGGACTGCGCCTCGTCGAGCGGCGCGATGCCGAAGAGGCCGTGCGTCTGAAAGTGCTGCGTGAGGCGGTGAAGGTCGGGATCGCCGACGCGGACGCAGGCCACTACATCGCTTTCGAGTCGCCGGCTACCCTGCGACGGCATTTGAAATCGGTGGCTGACCGAGCCATCGCCACGCCTGCGAAGCCCAAGCGGTGAGCGCCACGCGGCGGCGTTGGGCCGTGCGGCTCACGTCGGCGGCCGAAGTTGACTTCGAGAACATCCTGCGCTGGACGGCCGGCCAGTTCGGCGCCCGTCAGGCACGGACCTATGCGCGCACCTTGACGCTGGCGATCGAGGCGTTGCACCAGGGCCCCGACGTGCTGGGCGCGACATTCAGGGACGACGTCGCACCCGGGGTGCGGGTACTGCACGTGGCGCGTAGCGGGCGCAAGGGCCGACACTTCATCGTCTTTCGGGTGCAGGAGGCGGGCGACTCCGCGGCTATCGAGGTGCTGCGCATCCTGCACGACGCGATGGACCTGCCCCGGCACCTCGAGCCATGACCCTCACCTACACCACCCGCCCCGCTGTCATCGCCGCCCACGGCATGGTCACGTGCCCCCACGCGCTCGCCAGCCAGGCCGGCGTGGACGTGCTGAAAGCCGGCGGCTCCGCGGTGGACGCGGCCATCGCCGCCAGCAGCACGCTGGCGGTGATCTACCCGCACATGACGGGCCTGGGCGGCGATGCGTTCTGGCTGATCTACGACGCGGCAGCCAACCAAGTGCGCTACCTCGACGGCGGCGGCCGCGCCGCGGCGAGCGCGAGCGTGCAGTGGTTCCACGACCACGGCCACACCACCGAGATCCCATTCCGCGGCGTGCTGCCGGCCACGCTCACCACGCCCGGCGCGGTGGCGAGCTGGGTGGAGGCGCACCGCGTCTACGGCCGGCTGCCGCTGAAGCGCGACCTGCAAGCCGCCACCGCGTGTGCGCGCGAGGGCTTCGAGGTCACTGCGCGGCTCGCGCGCTGGCTGCAGGACACCGCGCCCGAGCTGGCGCCGCACCCCGAAAGCGCCGCGATCTTCCTGCCGAACTACGCAAAGACGGGCAAGCCCCCGAGCGCCGGCACCACGCTCACCAACCCCGATCTCGCGCGCACGCTCGACGCGCTGGCCGCTAACGGCCACGCCGGCTTCTACGGCGGCGAGGTGGCGCGCGAGATGGCGCGCTTTGCGCAAGCCAACGGCGGCTTCTTCACCGAAGCGGACCTGAAGAACCAAGCCGCGCGCTGGGGCGAGCCGCTCAAGGGCAGCTACCGCGGCGTGACCATCTACGAGACGCCGGCGCCGACGCAGGGCTTTACCGTGCTGGAGATGCTCAACCTGCTGGAGCCCTTTGAGCTGCACCGCCTGCCCCACACGCCGGGAGCCAGCGCCGACGTCGTGCACCTGATGGTGCAGGCCAAGCAGATCGCGTATCACGACCGCGACCGCCACCTGGCCGACCCGCTGTTCAGCGGCGTGCCCACCCAGCAACGGATCGAGCGGCTGATCTCCAAGGCCTATGCCGACGAGCGCCGCGCGCTGCTCGACCCCGCGCGCGCCCTGCCGTGGGACCGCGTGCCCTCGCACGGCAGCTTGAACGGCGACACCGTGTTCATCGCCGCGGTGGACGCCGAGGGCAACGCCGCCGCGCTGATCAACTCGCTGTACGGCGTGTTCGGCTCGTGCGTGGTGGCCGGCCGCAGCGGCGTGGTGCTGCAGAACCGCGCCGCGTACTTTTCGCTCGACCCCGCGCACCCCAACTGCGTGGCGCCGGGCAAGACGCCGCTGCACACGCTGATCGCGTCGCTGGCGTTCCGTGACGACAAGCTGTGGGCCGTCGTGGGCTGCATGGGCGCCGACGGGCAGCCGCAGATCCACGCGCAGACCCACGTGGCGATGATCGACCACGGCCTCGACATCCAGCAGGCCGTCCAGGCGCCGCGCTGGCTCTCAGGGCGCTTTGCGCTCGGCGAGGCGCGCGACACGCTGCACATCGAGGCGCGCTTTGCGGCCGAGACCATCGCCGAGCTGGAGCGGCGCGGCCACGTGATCGACCGCTGGGGCGAGTGGAACGAGCTGGCCGGCCATGCGCATGGGATCACGATCGATGCGGACACGGGCACGCGCCGCGGCGGCAGTGACCCGCGCAGCGATGGGGTGGCGATCGGGTATTGATGCAAGGACGTTCGCGTTCACCTGAGTACACAGATCCGACGTCCGTATGGCACTTCGGCCGACGAGGTGCTTGGGTCACAATCGCTGAATCGAACCTCTGTTGGCAGACGAATGAGCGCAATCAAACCGGTCGCCGATCGGGTTGACGAGGCAATGGGGCCTCCAAGCCAAAAGCACGCTGGCGCCTACTACACGCCGGCACATGTGGCGGATAGCCTATTGAGCTGGGCCATAGGGAGCGTCTCTGACCGCCTGCTCGATCCTTCATGCGGTGACGGGCAGTTCCTTGCAGGCCATCACAACTCGGTAGGGATAGAACG
>DATIFD010000415.1:0-7821 GCA_035455385.1 Burkholderiaceae bacterium | reverse complement strand
TTCCTGTTTCGCCAGTTCTTCCTCACCGTGCCGGGCGAGCTGGTCGAGGCCGCGCGCATCGACGGCGCCGGTCCGATGCGCTTCTTCTGGGACGTGCTGCTGCCGCTGTCCAAGACGAGCATCGCCGCGCTGTTCGTGATCCAGTTCATCTATGGCTGGAACCAGTACCTCTGGCCACTGCTGATCACCACCGACGAATCGATGTACACCACAGTGATCGGCATCAAGCGAATGATCGTCGGCAGCGATGCGGCCAACGAGTGGAACCTGATCATGGCAACCGCCATGCTGGCGATGCTGCCGCCGGCCGTGGTGGTGCTGGCCATGCAGAAGTGGTTCGTCAAGGGCCTGGTCGACACCGAAAAGTAGGGCGAGTCAGGAACAACATGGGTGCCATCTCCCTGCGCAAGGTCGAGAAGATCTATGGCCACGGTACCAAGGCCGTGAAGGCGATCCATGGCGTGAGCGCCGAGATCGCCGACGGCGAGTTCATCGTCATCGTCGGGCCGAGCGGCTGCGGCAAGAGCACGCTGCTGCGCATGGTGGCCGGCCTGGAAGAGATCACCGGCGGCGAGATCGACATCGGCGGCCGCGTCGTCAATCGGCTCGAACCCGCCGAACGTGACATCGCGATGGTCTTCCAGAACTACGCCTTGTACCCACACATGAGCGTGTACGACAACATGGCCTACGGACTGAAGATCGCCAAGATACCGAAGGCCGAGATCGACGTGCGCGTACAAAAGGCGGCCAAGATCCTGGAGCTCGGCGGGCTGCTCGAACGCAAGCCGCGGCAACTTTCCGGCGGCCAGCGCCAGCGCGTGGCCATGGGGCGCGCCATCGTGCGCCAGCCCCAGGTCTTCCTGTTCGACGAGCCACTGTCCAACCTGGACGCCAAGCTGCGCGCGCAAACGCGTCTGGAGATCCAGAAGCTGCACCGCGAACTCGGCGTGACCTCGCTCTTCGTCACCCACGACCAGGTCGAAGCCATGACGCTGGGCCAGCGGCTGATCGTGATGAACGCCGGCCGCATCGAGCAGATCGGCACGCCCGAGGAGGTCTATGCGCGGCCGGCCACCACGTTCGTCGCCGGCTTCATCGGCTCGCCGCCGATGAACCTGCTGCGCGGCAGGGGCGACGGTGTGGCGTTCACCGTCGACGGCGCGACGTTGACGCTGCCGACGGCAGCGCCGCGATCGAGCGACGCGTTGCTCGGCCTGCGTCCGGAACACGCCGAGTTGCGCGGCGATGCGAATGGCTGGCCGCTGCAGGTCGAGATGATCGAGATGCTCGGTGCCGAACGACTGGTGCACGGTCGCATCGGCAACCTGCCCTTCACCGTGCGCCAGGACTCGACGCTGGCGCCGCCGAAGATCGGCGAGGTCGCGTCGCTGCATGTCGCGAGCGAGCATCTGCACTGGTTCGACGCCGTGACCGAACACCGCCTGTGACGATGGCCCCGTGGCCCTTCCCGCTGTGGATCGCGCACCGCGGCGCCGGCAAGCTGGCGCCCGAGAACACGCTGGCTGCCTTCCGCCTCGGCGCATCACACGGCCACACCGCGTTCGAGTGCGACGTCAAGCTCAGCGCCGACGGCGTGCCGTTCCTGCTGCACGACGACACGCTGGAGCGCACCAGCAATGGCCGCGGCGTCGCGGGCGATCGGCCATGGGCGGAGCTGTCGCGCCTGGATGCGGGCAGCTGGCACAGCCTGGCCTACGCCGGCGAGCCGCTGGCCAGCTTCGAGGCCATCGCCGCCTACTGCACGGCCAACGGCCACGCGCTCGACCTCGAGATCAAGCCGAGCCCGGGCACCGACCTGGAGACCGGCCGTGCGGTCGGCGAATGGGTGCGTCGTCTGTGGCGAGGCTCGCCACTGTTGTTGAGCTCGTTCAAGCCGCCGGCGCTGGCGGGTGCCCGCGAGAGCGCGCCGCAGGTGCCGCGGGCGCTGCTGCTCGACACCCTGTGGCCGGGCTGCATGGAGATGGCGAACGCGCTCGACTGCGTCGCGATCATCACCAACCACAAGCTGATGGACGCCGCGCTGGCCGCGCAGATTCACGCCGCCGGCCGGCGGGCGCTCGTCTACACCGTGAACGACGCCGCGCGCGCGCGTGAGTTGATCGGTCTCGGCATCGACGGCATCGTCACCGACGCCGTCGACGTGTTCTCACCGGGGCGAGCCGCGTAGCGCCACGGACGGCACCGTCAGGCGTGCTCCAGCGCCGGCGGTGCATGCAGCGTCGCCTCGGTCCCGATCTCGCCGATCGCACCCATGGGCTTGGGCAGCACGCGAACGTCGCGCAGCGTCGACAGCCACGCCGCCACCGCGGCCAGCATCACAGCCCCGATGCCGGCGAACGCCAACGCCGCACGCAGGCCGACGTGCTCGCCGAGCCAGCCGCCGATCAGCGCGCCCGGCCCTGCGGGCAGCAGGATCAGCCAGCGCATCGTGCTGGTCATGCGGCCGAGCAGCGGCTCGGGCGTCACCGCCTGACGCATGGCCAGGAAGTTGATGAAGATCAGCACGGCGCCGATGCCGAAGGTGAACAGCATGAAGGCGAAGGCCGCCACGCCCCAGCGGCTGGCCGGCGCCAGGGCCAGCAGCAGCCAGCCGGCGCCGCAGACGCCGATCGCCAGCGGCAGACTTGGGCCCGGGCCGATGCGCCGGCTCAGCCGGTTGCCCAACGCGCTGGCCAGCACCGTGCCGAGCCCCAGCGCCACGAAGCAGCTGCCGATCTGCTGCTCGCTCAGGCCGAGTACCCGGGTGGCGAACAGGATGTTCACCACCATCGCCGCCTGATGGAACATCTGCCAGCAGCCCACCACGGCGGCCAGCGCCACCAGCAACCGGTTGCCGGCGACGAAGCGCAGGCCGGCGCGCAGGTCGCGCCAGAAGTGCGCATCGGGGTGCGGCTCGCGCCGTTCGTCGACGCGGATGCCCCGCAGGATCCAGGCCGACCACAGCAGCATCACGCCGTCGACCAACAGCGCCACCGGCGCACCCAGCAGCCGGATCAGCAGGCCCGCCAGCCCCGGCCCGACGACCTCCGCACCCGAGCTGGCCAACGCGTTCTTCGCGTGTGCCTCGACCAAGCGTGCGCGCGGCACCACCTGCGTGAGCACGATCTGCGACGCGCTGCCGGCCGTGGTGAACACCGTGCCCAACAGAAAGGCGACCACGTACAGCCATGGCATCGTCAACACGCCCAGCACCCAGGCCAGTGGCACGCTGGCCACGGTGGCGGCCAGCGCGATCTCGCCGCCCACGTAGACCGGCAGCTTGCGCACGCGGTCGAGCCACACGCCCGAAGGCAGCGAGAACAGCACGAACGGCACGATCTCCATCGCCGTGAGCAGACCCATCTGGGTGGGCGTGGCGTGCAGCAGCACCGCGGCCGTCAGCGGCAGCGCGAGCATCGTCACCTGACCGCCCAGCGAGCTGACCAGGATCGATGCCCACAGGCGGCGGTAGGTGGCGTCGCGCAGCAGATCGTCGGCGTCCAGCGCAAGGCGCCGGTGCCAAGAAGCGAGCTGTTGCTGGATCACGTTCATCTTCTTCTCCGCTGGCCGCATCTCCTCGTGGGAGTGACGGCTCGCGTGGTTGCTCTGGCGGCGGATGGCCGACAAGGATCGCCACCCGCCGACTCCTCAGCGGGCTCCGATCGGAAGCAGTGGCCGAGAAGGGGCTATAGGAACGCGAACGAACCGTCCGCGCTGGTGCACATGGCCGACTGTGAATCGCGTGCACTCATCCTGACCGGGCCCTTGGGATCGGCGGGCTCGCTGAGCTGCAGGCCCACGGAAGCGGCGATCCCCACGGCCACCACGGACGCACGCACGATCAGCGTGCCACGGTCGGCGCGTCGTCGTGTGTGGATGGGCTGGATCATGGTGCCGCACTCCCGTTCTCAGGGGTGCGGCATCCTAACAGCGTGTCCGGCAGCACCGCAAGGGGGCGCGCGCCCCGCGGTGTTGCAGCCGTCATGAACGGTAGTCGGCGTTGATGCTGACGTAGTCGTGCGACAGGTCGCAGGTCCACACCTCGCTCGCCGCCGCGCCGCGGTGCAGCTGGACGTGCACGGTGATCTCGCTTTGCTTCATCACGCGCTGGCCTTGCGCTTCTTCGTACCGCGGGTGGCGCCCACCCTGGCTGGCGACGTGCACGTCGTCGAGGTAGAGGTCGATCAGGCCCTGATCGAGGTCGGCGATGCCGGCGTAGCCGACCGCCGCAAGGATGCGCCCGAGGTTGGGGTCGCTGGCGAAGAACGCGGTCTTGACCAGCGGCGAGTGCGCGATCGCGTAGGCCACGCGGCGACACTCGGCAGCATCGCGGCCACCTTCGACCCGCACGGTGATGAACTTGGTGGCGCCCTCGCCATCGCGCACGATGGCCTGCGCGAGCTGCGCCGACACCGCGACGACCGCGTCGCGCAGCGCCCGCCCTTCTGCGCTCGCCAGCGACTCGATACGTTCATGGCCGGCGCGCTGCGTGGCCATCAGGATGAACGAATCATTGGTCGACGTGTCGCCGTCGACGGTGATGCGGTTGAAGCTGGCGTCGGCTGCCTCGCGCACCAGCGCATCGAGCGCGGACGGCGCGATCACGGCATCGGTGGCGACGAAGCCGAGCATGGTGGCCATGTCGGGTCGGATCATGCCCGCGCCCTTGGCGATGCCGGTGACCGTCACCGTACGGCCGCCGATCTGCAGCTGGCGCGACGCCGCCTTGGGCACGGTGTCGGTGGTCATGATGCCTTCGGCGGCGTCGAGCCACGCGTCGGCCTTCAGCGACGACACGGCAGTCGGCAGCCCGGCCTCGAGCCGATCGACCGGCAGCGTCTCCATGATCACGCCGGTCGAGAACGGCAGCACTTGCTGCGGCCGCAAGCTCAACAGTCGAGCCAGCGCGTCGCAGCTGCGGCGCGCCCGCGCCAGGCCGTCGGCGCCGGTGCCGGCGTTGGCGTTGCCGGTGTTGATGACCAGCGCGCGGATGCCCGAACCCGCGGCCAGGTGTTCGCGGCACACCTGCACTGGCGCCGCGCAGAAACGATTGCTGGTGAAGACGCCGGCGGCGGCCGCGCCGCCGTCATCGAGCGCGAACACCACCAGGTCCTTGCGGTTGGCCTTGCGGATGCCGGCCATCGCCACCCCGATGCGAACGCCGGGCACAGGATGCAGGTCACCAGGGGCCGGGGCGCTCAGATTGACTGGCATGTCAGCGGCACTCCGAGCCCAATCGAACACCGCGGATCCGGCTTTGCCGGGCCGCTGGTGTTGCCCCCTGGGGGGAGGCGGCCGCTAGGCCGCTTCGGGGGGAGCGTTTCACGCCAATTTGCCGTGGCAGTGCTTGTACTTCTTGCCGCTGCCGCACGGGCACGGCTCGTTGCGGCCGACCTTCGGCACCTGCGCGACCGCGGTCGCGACGTCGGCTTCCTCGGTGACGCTGCCGTCTTCGTTGGGGTGCATGTAGGTGACGTTGCCGACGTGGCTGGCGCGCTCCTCGATCGCCTGGGCAGCCTCGCTCACCTGCTCCTGCGACTGGATGCGCACCGTCATCAGCAGGCGGGTGACCTCGAGCTTGACCAGATCGAGCAGCTGCGCGAACAGCTCGAAGGCCTCGCGCTTGTATTCCTGCTTCGGGTTCTTCTGCGCGTAGCCGCGCAGGTGAATGCCCTGACGCAGGTAGTCCAGCGCCGCCAAGTGCTCGCGCCAATGCGAGTCGATCGACTGCAGCAGCACCATGCGCATGAACGGGTTGAACTGGTCCTCGCCAACCAGCGACACCTTGGCGGCGAACATCTGGTCGGCGGCGGCGACGACCTTCTCGACGACGTCTTCGTCCGTGATGGTGTCGCTCTGGCTGACCAAGGCCTGCAAGTCCACCTCGACCTGCCACTCTTCCTTGAGCACCTTCTGCAGGCCCGGCAGGTCCCACTGTTCCTCGACGCTCTCGGCCGGCACGTAGGTGCGCACGACGTCGGTCATCGCAGACTTGCGCAGGTTGGCGATCTGGTCGGCCACCGAAGTCGACTCGAGGATCGCGTTGCGCTGCTGGTAGATGACCTTGCGCTGGTCGTTGGCGACGTCGTCGTACTCCAGCAGCTGCTTGCGGATGTCGAAGTTGCGCGCCTCGACCTTGCGCTGCGCGTTCTCGATCGAGCGGTTGACGATGCCGGCCTCGATCGCTTCGCCTTCGGGCATCTTCAGCCGGTCCATGATCGCCTTGACGCGGTCGCCGGCGAAGATCCGCATCAAAGGGTCTTCGAGCGACAGGTAGAAGCGCGACTGGCCGGGGTCACCCTGGCGGCCCGAGCGGCCGCGCAGTTGGTTGTCGATGCGCCGGCTCTCGTGCCGCTCGGTGGCGATGATGCGCAGGCCGCCTTCGGCCTTGACCTTCTCGTGCAGGCCCTGCCACTCGTCCTGCAGCTGCTGGATGCGCTGAGCCTTCTCGTCGGCCGGGATCGACTCGTCGACCTCGAGGAACTGCACCTGCTTCTCGACGTTGCCGCCCAGCACGATGTCGGTGCCGCGACCGGCCATGTTGGTGGCGATCGTGATCACGCCGGGCCGTCCGGCCTGCGCGACGATCTCGGCCTCCTTGGCGTGCTGCTTGGCATTCAGCACCTGGTGCGACAGCTTGGCCCTGGTGAGCAGGCCGGACAACAGCTCGGAGTTCTCGATCGACGTCGTCCCCACCAACGTCGGCTGCCCGCGCTGGTGGCAGTCGCGGATGTCTTCGAGCACCGCGTTGTACTTCTCGGTCGCGGTCTTGTAGATGAGGTCGTTCTCGTCCTTGCGGATGGTCGGCTTGTTCGGCGGGATCACCACCGTCTCGAGGCCGTAGATCTCCTGGAACTCGTAGGCCTCGGTATCGGCCGTGCCGGTCATGCCGGCGAGCTTGCCGTACATGCGAAAGTAGTTCTGGAACGTGATCGACACCAGGGTCTGGTTCTCGCTCTGGATCGTCACGTGCTCCTTGGCCTCCACTGCCTGGTGCAGGCCGTCGCTCCAGCGGCGCCCGCTCATCAAGCGGCCGGTGAACTCGTCGACGATGATGATCTCGCCTTCCTGCACCACGTAGTGCTGGTCGCGGTGGAACAGGTGATGCGCGCGCAGCGCGGCATACACGTGGTGCATCAGCGTGATATTGGCGGGGTCGTACAAGCTCGCGCCTTCGACCAGCAAGCCGGCCTTCGCGAGCAGCGCTTCGGCATGCTCGTGACCGTCCTCGGTGAGGTAGATCTGGCGGCTCTTCTCGTCGACCGTGAAGTCACCGGGCTCGATGACGCCCTCGCCGGTGCGCGGATCGGCCTCGCCGATCTGCTTCTTCAGCCCCGGCACGATGGCGTCGATGCGCACATACATGTCGGTGTGGTCTTCGGCCTGGCCGCTGATGATCAGCGGCGTGCGCGCCTCGTCGATCAGGATCGAATCGACCTCGTCGACGATCGCGTACTGCAAGCCGCGGGCCACCCGGTCGGCGACCTCGTAGACCATGTTGTCGCGCAGGTAGTCGAAGCCGAACTCGTTGTTGGTGCCGTAGGTGACGTCGGCGCCGAAGGCGGCCTGCTTCTCCTCGCGGCCCATGCCGGGCACGTTGACGCCCACCGTGAGGCCAAGGAAGTTGTACAGCCGCCCCATCCACTCGGCGTCGCGCCGCGCCAGGTAGTCGTTGACGGTGACCACGTGCACGCCCTTGCCGGTGAGCGCGTTGAGGTACACCGGCAGCGTGGCCATCAGGGTCTTGCCCTCGCCGGTGCGCGGGTCGGCCTCGCCGATCTGCTTCTTCAGCCCCGGCACGATGGCGTCGATGCGCAC
>DATIFD010000414.1:0-7955 GCA_035455385.1 Burkholderiaceae bacterium | reverse complement strand
GGCGGTGCTCGGGGCTGCGCCGACGCCCACCCGTGCTGCGTGCGCGGTGCCTGCAGCAGCAAGGTCGGGACCGCGTGCGTCAGATCGCCGCGTGCAACCGTGGCGCGCGCTGCCGGCGGTAGCGACGCGGCCTGCAGGTGCAGCGCACAGGCCGCGCAATGCTCGAAGGCATGCTGCGTCGGGACTGGTCCCGGATCGTCGGGCAGCTGGCCACCGCTCACGCCGGCGGCAGCGCTGCACACCTGCGACCACGGCAGCGTGTCGCCTTGCAGGTGGCGCAGCGCGTGCGAAACGCCCGGCGCCAGCGTGGCCAGGGTCAGCGCCAGCAGCGTGACCCGCCGAACCCAGCGATCGAACGAGCGCAGGCGCGTCATGACGGGCCGCAGTGTACAGGCGGTCGGAGGGGCTCGGCACGGTGTCACTGGGCAAGGGTCCTACCCTCGATCCGGTGGCGCGTACACTCGCGCCCGACCCTGCTGCAGCGACCGCGATGAGTTCGACGACATGGAGCGCCCCGCTGGCCGTGGTGCTGGCCTATCTGGTCGGCTCGCTGTCGTTCGCCGTCATCGTCAGCCGTGCGTTCCGCCTGGCCGACCCGCGCAGCTACGGCTCGAAGAACCCCGGTGCCACCAACGTGCTGCGCTCGGGCCATCGTGCGGCTGCGATCCTGACACTGCTGCTCGACGCGCTGAAGGGCTACGCGCCGGTGTGGCTCGCACTGTGGCTGTCGCCGCGCTTCGGCTTCGGCGAGACCACGATCGCGTTCGTCGGGCTGGCTGCCTTCCTCGGCCACCTGTGGCCGGTGTTCTTCCGCTTCGAGGGCGGCAAGGGCGTGGCCACCGCGGCGGGCGTGCTGCTGGCGTTCAATCCGTGGCTCGGCCTGGCGACGCTGGCCACCTGGGTGATCATCGCGGCGTTCTTCCGCTACTCGTCGCTGGCATCGATCGTCGCCGCGGTGTTTGCGCCGTTCTATCAGCTGCTGATCTGGGAGCCGTCGCCGCTGGCGTTGGCGATCGCGGTGATGAGCCTGCTGCTCGTCTGGCGCCACGCCGGCAACATCCGCAAGCTGCTGGCGGGCACCGAGAGCAAGCTCGGTCAGAGGTCTGCCGCGTCGGCCGCGGCGCCGCACCCGCACGGCGCCCACGCCCGCAAGAAAGGACACCCGTGAGCACGATTCAGCGCATCGACCCCGGCCCGATCCTCAGCGAAGCCACCGTGCACGACGGCGTGGTCTACCTCGCCGGTCAAGTGTCCATCGGCGGCGCGCGCGAGGTCGGCGGCCAGACGCGCGAGGTGCTGGCGGCGATCGATGCCTTGCTGGCGCGCGCCGGCACCGACAAGACGCGCATTCTGCGCGCGCAGATCTTCCTGGCCGACATGGCCGACTACAACGGCATGAACGCGGCGTGGGAGCAGTGGGTGCCGCCGGGGCAGGCGCCTGCGCGCGCCACCGTGCAGGCCGCGTTGGCCAAGCCGCACTGGAAGGTGGAGATCGTCGTCACCGCCGCGCTGCCGTAGGGCGCGGGTATGGCCGCTGCGCGGCCTGCACAGCGTCACAGCCCCAGCCGCGCGGGGTCACCACGACCGTGGCGCAGGACCACCGGCTCGTCGCCGGTCAGGTCGACCACGGTGGTCGGCTGCATCGGGCAGGCGCCTGCGTCGACCACCGCCTGCAGCGCCTTCTGCCAGCGAGCGCGGATCTCATGCGGGTCGTTCATCGGTTCGGTTTCGCCCGGCGCGATCAAGGTGGTGGCCAGCAACGGGTGGCCGAACAGCGCGAGCAGGTGCTGCGCCACCTTGTGGTCAGGCACGCGCAGGCCGATCGTGCGCCGCGACGGATGCGACAGCCGCCGCGGCACCTCCTTGGTGGCGTCGAGGATGAACGTGAACGGCCCCGGCGTGCCGTGCTTGAGCAGCCGGTACTGCCGGTTGTCGACCCGCGCATAGCTCGCCAGCTCCGACAGGTCGCGACACAGCAGCGTCAGGTGGTGCTTGTCGTCGACGCCGCGCAGGCGGCGCAACGCGTCGGCGGCGGCCTTGTCGTCGAGGTGGCACACCAGCGCATAGCTCGAGTCGGTGGGCACCGCGCAGATGCCGCCGTCCTCGAGGATCTGCGCCGCCTGCTTCAGCAGCCGCGGCTGCGGGTTGTCGGGGTGGACCTCGAAGTATTGCGACATCTCGATCGGCGCCGGGTGGGTCGCTAGTCGGCGACGGTGTCGGCCGACGCGGCAGGAATGATGCGGTGCGCGCGCTGCGCGCTGCGCACGTTGAGCCACGCGGTGGCGGCGCCGCACGTCGCGATGATCGCCATGCCCAGCCAAGCCCACGGGTCGGGCAGGTGGCCGAACACGATCCAGGCGATCAGCGTGGCCGCGCCGATCTGCAAGTACAGGAAAGGCATCAGCGTCGACGCCGGCGCGATGCCGAGCGCGCGGATCAGCAGCAGGTGCCCGGTGGTGCCGAGCGTGCCGATCGCCACCAGCAGCACGACGTCCGGCGTCTGCAGCTTCATCAGCTGCTGCGGCAGCGCGGGGGCCAAGGCCAGCACGACGGGCGTGGCCAGCAGCATGCCGACCAGACCGCTGTAGAAGTTGGTGGTGTAGGCGTTGTCGTGCGCGGTCATGCGACTGGTCAGCAACTGGAAAGCGGCATAGCTGAGCGTCGCGCAGATCGGCAGCAGCACGACCCAGCCGAACAGCGCGCCACCGGGGCGGATCACCACCAGCGCACCGACGAGGCCACCGGCCACGAGCAGCTTGCGCACGCCCGACACGGGCTCGCGCAGCAGCCAGCCGGCCAGCGCGGTCACCAGCACCGGCCCGAGCATGTTGATCGAAGTCAGCTCGGGCACCGGCAGGTGCTGCAGCGCGACGAACGTGAACGCGCTCGACAGCAACAGCAGCGTGCCGCGCAGCGCCTGGAAGCGCGGCTGCGTGGTGCGGAAGCCGCCGGTGCGAAACGACACGATCCACAGTGCCGACAGCAGCGCCTGCAGCGCGTAGCGCATCCACAGGATCAGCAGCACCGGCACGCCGCGCTGGCCGACGTAGCGCACCGTGGTGTCCATGCTGGCGAAGCAGCAGACGGCAGCGACGATCAGCCCGATGCCCAGCCACGGTCTGGGTGCGGGCAGAATCAAGGTCGCCATGGTCGACGATTCTCGGGCATTGCGGCGGCCCGACCCTCGCGCGGCGAGGCGCGTGCCGGCGAGCGATGGGCTATGCGGCGCGTGCGATGCGCGCGCCCAGTTCGCTCCACACCGGCGTTAGACCCATGGGCATCGCCGGCAGTGCACCGAGCTCGACGCGGCTCTCGCCGGGCTCATGGAAGTCGCTGCCGCGCGAGGCGAGCAGGCCGTGCCGGCGCGCCAGCGCGCCGTACTTGGTGACCGCGGCGTCGCCATGGCTGGCAGTCTGCACCTCGACCGCGCGACCGCCGTGCGCCTTGAACTGCTCCAGCAACGCCCACTCCTCGTTGGCGCTGATCCTGTAGCGGCCCGGGTGCGCGATCACCGCGATGCCGCCGGCGCCGACTATCCAGCGCACGGCGTCGCGCAGCGTGGCCCATGGCTGCTCCACGTAGCCGGGTTTGCCGCGCGTCAGGTACTTGCGGAACACCTCGTGCGTGTCGCGGCAGACGCCGGTGGTGACCAGCCAGCGTGCGAAGTGCGTGCGCGAAACCATCTCCGGGTTGCCGGCGAACGCCTGCGCGCCCTCGAGCGCGCCGTCGATGCCCACTGCGGCCAGCGACTCGCCGATCGCCTGTGCGCGTCGGCTGCGACCGCGGCGCGTCTGCGCCAGGCCGGCGCGCAGCGCGGCGTCGTCGGGGTCGATGCCGAGGCCGACGATGTGGATCGTCTGGTCGGCGAAGGTGACCGAGATCTCGACGCCGCTCACGTAATCGAGGCCCGCGGCGCGGGCGGCAGCGGCTGCGCGGTGCTGGCCGGCCACTTCGTCGTGGTCGGTCAACGACCACAGCGCGACGCCGTGGTCCTTGGCGCGCCGCGCCAGCTGTTCCGGGGAGAGGGTGCCGTCGGAGACCGTCGAGTGACAGTGCAGGTCGGCGTTCAATGCATGCACGTTGGCGGCAATTTTAGTCGGGGTGTCGCAGTCGGCCGGTTGCCAGCTGCCTCAAGGCTCGATCCGCACGATGCGGCCGTCGGCGTTGTCGGTCAGCAGGTAGATCAGCCCGTCGGGGCCCTGCCGGACGTCGCGGATGCGCTCGCCGAGGCTGCCGAACAGCGCCTCGGGGGCGCCGACGCTGTTGCCGATCACCGGAAAGCGCCACAGCGTCATGCCGGCCAGCGCGCCGACGAACACGCTGCCTTGCCACTGCGGGAACCGGCTGGCGGTGTAGAACATCATGCCGCTGGGCGCGGTGGAGATCGGCACCCAGTCGTAAAGCGGCTCGTCGAAGTTGGGAAAGTGCGTGCCGCCGCCGACGGCGCAGGCCGTGCCCACCGGCGAGCCGTAGGGACAGCCGTAGCTTCTCAGCGGCCAGCCGTAGTTGTGGGTTGGCTGGATGCGGTTGACCTCGTCGCCACCTTGCGGCCCGTGCTCGTCGAGCCACAGCTCGCCGGTCACCGGGTTCAGCGCGGCGCCCTGCGGGTTGCGGTGGCCGATGCTCCAGATCTCGGGCATCACTCCCGCGATGCCGACGTACGGGTTGTCCGCCGGCACCGTGCCGTCGCGGTTGATGCGCACCACCTTGCCGAGGTGTTTCGCGAGGCTCTGTGCATTGTCCGGGGTCGGCGCCGAGGGGTCGTCGGTGCCGCGCTCGCCGAGCGTGACGAACAGCGTCTTGTCGTTGGCGAACACCAGGCGCGATCCGTAGTGGATGTCGCTGCCGGCGATCTTGGGCTGCTGGCGGAAGATCACCTCGACGCTATCGAGCGACGTGCCATTGAGTTGCCCGCGCGCCACCGCTGCGCCCGATGCGCCACTGTCGTCGTCCTCGGCGTAGCTGAAGTAGACCCACGGCGTGGCCGCGAAGTCGGGGTCGATCGCCACGTCGAGCAGGCCGCCCTGGCCGACCGCGTGCACCGCGGGCACGCCGCTCAGCGGTGCCGACAGCGTGCCGTCGGTACCGACGATGCGCATCCGGCCCGGGCGCTCGGTGACGAGCATGCGCCCGTCGGGCAGGAACGCCAGGCCCCACGGGTTGACCAATCCGGATGCGAAGGTCACCGCTTTCGGTGCAGTGCCGCCGCCGCTCGGCGGCGTCGGGCCCACCGGCAGCGGCGGTGCCTTCGGGCCGGCCTCGCCGCCGCACGCGGCGAGCCACACGGTGGCCGCGAGGGCCAGCACCCGTCTACGACGCGCCATCGGTCCAACCATGACGCATGCTGGCACGAAAGCGTCTGGGCCACGAGTGGGTCGCGGTAACAGCCCCGCAAGCGGGGGCTCCGCGGCTACTCGGCCAATGCCTGGACGAACAGCTGCAGCCGCTCGAGGCCCTGGAAGCGGTCGCTGCCGAGACGGAACACCAGCCGTGCGCGCGGCGGCAGCGGCTCGGTGCGGCCGAACCAGATGGCCTCGCGCGTGGCGCCGGCCACCTGGAGCTTGAGCTTCAGGTGCTTGTCGGCCACCAGCCGCTGCTGCAGCACCTGGGCCTCGTCGCAGAACAGCGGTGCCTCGAAGCCGGCGCCCCAGACGTGCGACTCGAGTGCACGCACGAGGCCGAGATCGAACCACTGCGGCGGCAGCGCGCCGTCGGTCCACAGCCGCTGCGCCAGGGCACCGGCGTCGAGCCAATCGACGGCCACCTGCTGCAACGCCTCGCGGAAGGCCGGCAGGCCGTCTTCGCGCAACGTGCAGCCGGCGGCCATCGCATGGCCGCCGAAGCGCAGCAGCAGCCCGGGCTCGCGCTTGCTGACGAGGTCGAGCGCATCGCGCAGGTGAAAGCCGGCGATCGAACGGCCCGAACCCTTGAGCAGGCCGTCGCCGCCACGCGCGAACACGAAGGTCGGCCGGTGCCAGCGGTCCTTGACGCGGCCGGCGACGATGCCGACCACACCCTCGTGGAAGCCCTCGTCGAACAGCACCACCGCCGCGGCGCGCGACAGCTCGGCCGACAGCGCGCCGAGCAGCTCTTCGGAGCGTTCGTGCATGCCCGACTGCAGGTCGCGGCGCTGGCGATTGATGGCATCGAGCATGCCGGCCAGCTCGTGCGCGCGCGTCGCGTCGTCGGTCAGCAGGCACTCGATGCCGAGCGTCATGTCGGCCAGCCGGCCGGCGGCGTTGATGCGCGGGCCCACCGCGAAGCCGAAGTCTTCGGCGCTGCAGCGCGCGGCGTCGCGCCCGGCGGCCGCCAGCAGCGCGGCCACGCCGGGCTGCATGCGGCCGGCGCGCACGCGCTTGAGGCCTTGCGCCACCAGCACCCGGTTGTTGGCATCGAGCTTCACGACGTCGGCCACGGTGCCCAGCGCCACCAGGTCGAGCAGGCGGTCGAGCCGGGGCTGCGCCCCCCCGGCAAAGCGGCCGCGCTCGCGCAGCAGCGCGCGCAGCGCGAGCAGCACGTAGAACATCACGCCGACGCCGGCGATCGACTTGCTGGCGAAGCCGCAGCCCGGCTGGTTGGGGTTGACGATCACGTCGGCCGCCGGCAGCTGCACCTCGCCGTGCGCGTCGACGGCCGGCAGGTGGTGATCGGTGACCAGCACCCGCATGCCGAGCGCGTGCGCGTGCGCGACGCCCTCGACGCTGGCGATGCCGTTGTCCACCGTGATCAGCAGCGCCGGCGCATGGGTGCGCTGCGCCAGTTCGACGATCGCCGGCGTCAGACCGTAGCCGTGCACGCGACGGTCGGGCACCACGTAGTGCAATGCCTCGCTGCGCACACCGAGCATCGACAGCCCGCGCAGCGCCACGGCGCATGCGGTGGCACCGTCGCAGTCGTAGTCGGCGACCACGCAGATGCGCTGGCCGGCATCGATCGCCTGCGCGAGCAGCTCGGCCGCCTGCTGCGCGCCCTTCAGGCTGGCCGGTGGCAGCAGTCGCGCGGCATCGTCGCTCAGCTCGTCGATCGAGCGCACGCCGCGGCCGGCGAACAGGCGCGCCAGCAGCGGGTGCACGCCCGCCGCCTCCAGCGCGTGGCAGGTGCGCGGCGGTGCGTCGCGTTCGACCAGGATCGGCGTCATGGCGCTCACTGTGTCACAAGCCGCCGAGCACGTCGTGCGCGGCCGGGCGGCGCCACGCGGCGCGCAGCCGTTGCCAGGGCGACGCGCCGGAGCGCGTGAAGGGCACCGCGCGGCGCTCGCCGGCCAGCGTCAGCGTGAGGTCATCATCGCGGTCGAGAAGGTCGGCAATCGGTCCGGCGTCGAGCGCGTGCCAGGCGTCGGCCCAGGCGGCCCAGTCTTCGTTCAACGCGGGAATGCGCAGGCGCTCGTCGACCTGTGCCGCGTCGGCGCGTGCATCGGCGGCGACTCCGCAGCCGCTGAGCCACAGCGAGTTCACCGCAGGCAGTCCGTCGGCCTCGCGCCGTGCGTTGACCGGGTGCGCGTGCAGCAGCATCTGCGCTTCGCTCGACAGCCGCAGCCAGGCGCGCGAGCTGCGCGGCAGCCATGGGTCGACGTGGCGGCCGATCACGCGGTCGAGCGAGGCGGTGGCGAGCTCCGCCAGGCTGGCGTGCTCGACGTACCAGCGCAGCGTGTCGCCCCAGTGCAGCGTGAAGCCGGCCTCGTCGAACAGCGTGTGCAGCGAATCGAACAGCGCGCGCCCATCGTCGAGTTGCAGCGCCAGTGCCGACGGGTCGGTCAGCGTCACCTGCTCGGTGCCGACGTGCAGGTGCACCGGCGTCAGCTGACCGATCGCGCCGGCGGCGACGTCGATGCCGTCGCGCCGGGCGGCCCATGCCGCCCACGGCAGACGGCCTTCGGCCGGGGCCCAGCCCAGGCTCTGCGCGAGTGCCAACTCGTGCGGCGCCGACAGCGAATGCTCGTCGCTGCCCCATGCGAC
>DATIFD010000413.1:0-3095 GCA_035455385.1 Burkholderiaceae bacterium | reverse complement strand
CGTGGCCGCCTGCGGACAGTGGATGGCCGCAAGGCGGGCGCAATTTAGCACGCGCGCGCCTGCGCGGCGTTCAAAACACTCCGCTGCCGCCACGCGCCGGTGGCCAGGGATCACGTCGACTCGTCTTCGCGATTGTTCGATACGATCTTGCGGACCACCTCGGCAGAGAAGCCGCGTGCCGCGAGAAACCGCGCCTGCTTCGCGCGGCCGGCTGCGTCGGTGGCTTGGCGGCCATCGAACTTCTTGCGCCACACCTCGCGTGCACGGGCGAGCTCGGAAGTGCGCAACTGCTGCTGCAGTTGATCGCCGGGCGACAGACCATGTTGGCGCAGTTCCAGCTCGATGCGCCGGTTGCCGAAGCGCGCATGGCGCGCATGCACGCGCGATTCGACAAAGCGTGCGTCGTTCAGGTGGCCCTGCTCGACCAATTGATCGATCAGCGCCTCGATCGTGGCGGGCTCTGCCGAATCGCCTGCCGCATGGAGCAGTTTGGTGCGCAGTTCGTGGCGGCTGTGTTCGCGCTGCGAGAGCCAGCGCAGAGCACGCGCCCTCAGCGACAGGCCGTGCGTCGGTGTGTTCGGCAAACCCATCGCCGACCAGCCTGCGCGACGGCCTGTGGCCTCACTCCGCCGGGCGTTCGGGCAACAGCGGCACGCCCATCGCTTCGCGGATCTTGTTCTCGATCTCGTGCGCGAGGTCCGGGTTCTCGCGCAGGAACTCGCGCGCGTTGTCCTTGCCCTGACCGATCTTTTCGCCCTGGTAGGCGTACCAGGAGCCGGACTTCTCGAGCACGCCGGCGGACGCGCCCAAGTCGACGATCTCGCCCTCGCGGCTGATGCCCTCGCCATAGAGGATGTCGAACTCGGCGGCCTTGAACGGCGGAGCAACCTTGTTCTTGACCACCTTGACCTTGGTCTCGCTGCCGATCACTTCTTCGGCCTTCTTGATGCTGCCGGTGCGGCGGATGTCCAGCCGCACCGAGGAATAGAACTTCAGCGCGTTGCCGCCGGTGGTGGTCTCGGGGTTGCCGAACATCACGCCGATCTTCATGCGGATCTGGTTGATGAAGATGACCATGGTGTTGGTCTTCTTGACGGTGGCGGTGAGCTTGCGCAGCGCCTGGCTCATCAGCCGCGCCTGCAGGCCGGGCAATGAATCGCCCATCTCGCCTTCGAGCTCGGCCTTCGGGGTGAGGGCGGCGACCGAGTCGATGATGACCAGATCGACCGAGCCCGAACGCACCAGCGAATCGACGATCTCGAGCGCCTGCTCGCCGGTGTCGGGCTGGCTGATCAGCAGCTCTTGCAGGTTGACGCCGAGCTTCTGCGCGTATTGCACGTCCAGCGCGTGCTCGGCGTCGATGAACGCACAGGTGCCGCCGAGCTTCTGCATCTGGGCCACCACCTGCAGCGTCAGCGTGGTCTTGCCCGACGACTCGGGGCCGTAGATCTCGATCACCCGCCCGCGCGGCAGGCCGCCGACGCCCAGCGCGATGTCCAGCCCGAGCGAACCGGTGGACACCACCTCGATCGGCTCGACGATTTCGCCGTCGCCCAGCCGCATGATCGAGCCCTTGCCGAACTGCTTTTCGATCTGCGCCAGCGCGGCCTGCAGGGCCTTGGCCTTTTCGGTGTTGAGCGCTTTGACGGGTGCGTCCATCGAGACCTCCTGAGGAATTCAATTCATTATGGCAGGCAAGCTGGATGTTTGTACAGTACCCCGGCTCGGGATTTGCCCTTGCGCACCGGGATCCCGCGTCCGGGCACGGCGGCGGGCTGCCCAGAACCTAGAATCGCCCGCGCGTTCACCCGACACCGCGCAAGACGAGGGCATGCCGATGCGCATCCTGATTGCCGAAGACGACCAGGTGCTGGCCGACGGCCTGCTGCGCGCGTTGCGTGCCTCGGGCTATGCGGTAGACCGTGTCGGTTCGGGCACCGAAGCCGACGCGGCGCTGGCCGCCCACGAGTTCGACCTGCTGATCCTCGACCTGGGGCTGCCCAAGCTACACGGCTTCGACGTCCTGCGCAAGCTGCGCGCACGGGGCATGAAGATGCCGGTGCTGATCCTCACTGCCGCCGACAGCGTCGAGCAACGCGTCAAGGGTCTGGACCTCGGCGCCGACGACTACATGGCCAAGCCGTTCTCTCTGCAGGAACTGGAGGCGCGCGTGCGCGCGCTCACACGCCGCGGGCTCGGCTCGGCCTCCGGGGTGATCCGCCATGGCCCGCTGACCTTCGACGCCGGCGGCCGCGTCGCCTACATCCACGACCAGATGGTCGAGTTGTCGGCGCGCGAGTTGTCCCTGCTCGAAGTGCTGCTGCAACGCGCAGGGCGCCTGGTCAGCAAGGACCAGCTGGTCGAGCGCTTGTGCGAGTGGGGCGACGAGGTCAGCAGCAATGCCATCGAGGTCTATGTCCATCGATTGCGCAAGAAGATCGAGCAGGGACCGATTCACATCGCCACCGTGCGCGGCCTGGGCTACTGCCTCGAGAAGATTGCGACCTGACCCGCGCGGCCCGTGCTGCGCGCCCCCCGAGGCCGCGTGATGTTGCAGCTGTTCCCTCCCGAGCCGCGATCGCTGTTTGGCGAGATTCTCGACTGGATGCTCGTGCCGCTGCTGCTGCTGTGGCCGATGAGTCTGGTGCTGACCTACGCCGCCGCCGAGAACATCGCCAACCAGCCTTACGACCGCGAGCTCGGCGAGATGGCGCGGGCGATCGCGCGCCAGATCGTGTTCGAGCGCAGCCGCCCCGACACACCGAGCCGGGTGCGCCTGCGCCAGCAGGAAATCGCCGCGGACATGCTGCGCGCGGACGACACCGACCACATCTACTTCCGCGTGCTTGGCGCCCGCGGCGAGCACGTGGCTGGCGACGGGGAACTGACGGTACCCGACGATGCGCCGGTACCGCAGGAGCTGCGCTTTCGCAACGACGAGATCCATGGCGAGCCGGTGCGCATCGCCTACCTGTGGGTGGCCGGTGCCGACGCGCGCATCGACACGCCGGCACTGGTGCAGGTGGCCGAGACGCTCGGCCGGCGCTCGCATCTGGCGGCCGAGATCGTCAAGGGGGTGATCTTTCCGCAGTTCG
>DATIFD010000412.1:0-5159 GCA_035455385.1 Burkholderiaceae bacterium | reverse complement strand
TGCACCGCGCCGGTCCATGCGGTGGCCAGCACGACCAGACCGAACGCGATGCGGTACCAGGCGAACGGCACGAAGCTGTGGGTGGCGATGTAGCGCAGCAGCCAGCGCACGCAAAGGAACGCCGAGACGAACGACGCCGCCATGCCGACGCTCCACATGCCGAGGTCGCCGCCGACCAGCAGCGCCCGCTCCTTCCACAGCGAGTAGGCGCCGGCGGCCATCAGCGTCGGGATCGCGAGAAAAAACGTGAACTCGGTCGCTGCCCGCCGCGACAGGCCGAACAGCATGCCGCCGATGATCGTCGCGCCGGAGCGGCTGGTGCCGGGAATCAGCGCGAACGCCTGCGCGATGCCGACCTTCAGCGCATCGAGCGCCGACATGTCGTCGACTTGCTCCACGCGCACGCTGTGATCGCGCCGCTCGGCCCACAGGATGATCAGGCCGCCGAGGATGAAGGTGGCCGCCACGGTCGGCGCGTTGAACAGGTGTTCCTTCAGGACCTTGCCGAACGCCAGCCCGAGCAGCGCCAGCGGCATGAAGGCGATCGCCACGTTCACGAGCAGGCGACGGGCCTTGGCGTCGCGGCCGGCATGGGCCAACACGTGACCGATGCGCGCGCGGTACTCCCACACCACCGCAAGGATCGCGGCCGACTGGATCACGATCTCGAACAGCTTGCCGCGCTCGTCGTTGAAGTCGAGCAGCGCGCCGGCGAGGATCAGGTGCCCGGTGGACGAGACTGGCAGGAACTCCGTCAGGCCTTCGACCACGCCCATCACCGCGGCCTTGCCCAGCAACACCCAATCCAAATCGAACCCCCGTCTCGTGGCAGCGGCGCATCATACGGGCCGACCTTGTGCGCTCGCTGAATCGATGGCGTCGATGGAGCCGCCGATCGTGCACGCGCACGCGGTGCCCGTTGACCCGTGTCTGACGTGCCGCTACATTACTGACCGGTCAGTCATTAACCATGAACGACACCCTCGCCCCGATCCGCCGGCGCCAGAAGGAAGCCCGGCCGCAGCAGTTGCTCGATGCGGCGCTGGTGCTGTTCGTCGAGAAAGGCTTCGCCGCCACGCGGGCCGAAGAGGTGGCGCAACGCGCCGGCGTGTCCAAGGGCACGCTCTACCTCTACTACCCGAGCAAGGAGGAACTGCTGAAGGCGGTGATCCGCGAGCACCTGTCGACGCGCATCGCAGCCGGCGCTGCCGAGGTCGAGCGACACCGCGGCTCGGCATCCGGGCTGCTGCGCGAGGTGCTGAGCCGCTGGTGGCTCGATGTGTTCGACAGCCCCACCTCCGGCGTCTTCAAGCTGATCATCACCGAGGTGCGCAACTTTCCCGACCTGGCCGAGTTCTACAGCCGCGAGGTCGTACAGCCCGGCGAGCAGTTGATCGCACGGGTCATTCAACGCGGCATCGACAGCGGAGAGTTCGACCCCCTCGAGGTGGGGGCCGTGGTGCACTCGCTGCTGTTGCCGATGGTGATGCTGTGCATGCACAAGCACTCGCTGGGCGCCTGCCCCGGGCACCACGAGGACTTCGACCCCCACGCCTTCATCGGTGCGCACATCGACCTGGTGCTGCGCGGTCTCGCGCGCGAGCGCGTCGGCGCCCCGCCCCGCAAGGCGCACGGCCGCGGTCGCTGAGCCGCCCCTAGAATTTCGGGCTCCGGCTGCGGCCTTGTCTTGCGGAACGACATGAATCTCGAACTCGCCCGTTTCAACATGATCGAGCAGCAGATCCGACCGTGGAACGTGCTGGATCCGGCGGTGCTAAGCCTGCTGGCGGTGGTGCGCCGCGAAGACTTCATGCCCAGTGCCTACCGCGCGCTCGCCTTCGTGGACACCGAGGTGCCGCTGCCCGAGGGGCAATGCATGCTGGCGCCCAAGGTCGAGGCGCGTCTGCTGCAGGAGACCGGTGTGCAACGGCACGAGCGCGTGCTCGAGGTGGGCGCCGGTTCCGGCTTCATGGCCGCGCTGCTGGCGCATCGCGCGCGTTCGGTGCTTTCGATCGATTTGTACCCGAGCCTGGTCACGATGGCCGCGGCCAACCTGCAGCGCGCAGGCATCGGCAACTGCAAGGTGCGCGTGCTCGACGGCTCGCGCGGCGTGCCCGACGAGGCGCCCTTCGACGTCATCGTGCTGTCGGGGTCGGTGAACGCCGTGCCCCAGGTGCTGCTGGATCAGCTGGCGCCGGGCGGTCGCCTGATGGCGATCGTCGGCAATGAGCCGGTGATGCGCGCGGTGCGGGTGCAGCGGCTGGCGGCGTCGAGCTTCGAGACGCGGGACCTGTTCGACACGGTAGCGCCACGACTGCGCGGCTTCGGCGAGCCCAGCCGGTTCCATTTCTGAGCCGCGTGGTCAGCAGCCCGATTCGACGCCTCGTTCCCGGGCACGGACCGATCGGCAGCTTGAATCGGCGATGCGTCGCAAGCGCATTGATGCCGCCATGAACGCCGCCTACAAAGCCGGCTGCCCCGACGAACCCCCTCCGCCAACGCCCGCCCGAGGACGCCCAGCATGACCACCGCGCCGCCGCGCCCGACCTCGAACCCGATCCGCCGCGCCGCGCTGGCGCTGGCCTGGACGCTCGCCGTGCTGCCGACATGGAGCATGGCGCAGAGTCTGCGCGAGCTGTACGACGCCGCGCGGGCGTACGACGCGACCTACCTGGCGGCGCGCGCGCAGGCCGATTCGGCGCAGTACCGGGCGGCGCAGGCGCAAGCGCTGAACCGTGCGAGCGTCGGCCTGGAGGCCAACGCGACGCGCACCGATGTCGACGTGCCATCCACGGTCACCGGGCCCAACCGGACGCCCATCCCGCTGACCAGCGGGCACTTCTTCAACAACCGCATCGATGCCAGCGTCAATGCCACGCAACCCCTGTACAACCGCAGCAACGACGCCGCCATCGCACAGGCGCAGCGCGGCCTGGAGGTCGCGCAGGCCGATCTCGAGACCGCGGAGCAGGATCTGATCATCCGCGTGGCGCAGGCCTACTTCGACGTGCTGTCCGCCTACGACACGCTGGTCACCCAGCAGACGAGCAAGAAGGCCATCGCCGAGCAGCTGGCTTCGGCCAAGCGCAATTTCGAGGTCGGCACCGCCACCATCACCGACACCCGAGAGGCCCAGGCGCGCTATGACCTGTCCACCGCGCAAGAGATCGCCGCCGAGAACGACCTGCGCACCAAGCGCGTCGCGCTCGACCAACTCGTGGGCCGCACCAACGTCGTTCCGAAGCCACTGGCCGAACCGGTGAAGTTGCTCGGGCCAGCGCCCGACAACGTCGAAGCGTGGGTCACCACGGCCGATCAGGTCCACCCGCTGGTGCGCAAGTCGCGCCTGGCGCTCGAGATCGCCCAACTCGAGACCGAACGGGCACGTGCCGCCGAAGGCGCAACGCTCGACCTGGTGGGATCCGTCGGTGCCAACCGCGTCGGCGGCACCAGCACGACCACGCCCGGCACCACGACCGCGGGCGTGATCGGGCTGCAGCTGCGGCTGCCGCTGTACACCGGCGGTGCGACGCAAAACCGCATCAAAGAGACGCTGTCGCTGGAGGAAAAGACGCGCAACGACCTCGAGGCCGCGCGGCGCGGTGTGGCCCAGAGCACGCGCACGGCCTTCCTCGGCTTGAAGTCCGGTCTGGCGCAGGTCAGCGCGCTGGAGGCCGCCGAGTCGTCGAGCAAGCTGGCGCTCGAAGCCACGCAACTCGGCTACAAGGTCGGCGTGCGGGTCAACATCGACGTGCTCAATGCACAGACCCAGCTCACGCTGACGCAGCGCGACCTGGCGCGCTCGCGCTACGACGTCGTCGTCAACGGGCTGCGTCTGCGTCAGGCCGCCGGCGAGTTGCGGCCCGACGACATCGACGCCGTCAACGCCATGCTGGCGCCCTGACCACCCTGGCCTTTACGCAACTTTTCGCGAACGTCGGCGTCGCGCCACCACGCGTCGGTGCGACGGGCCGATACTGCGGCGCGTGTCGTCGTCGATGCACGCCGCGATCGCCGCCCACCGCTTCGGGCTGGGCGAGGCCGACCTTGATGTCGTCGGCAGCGACCCGCAAGGCTGGTTGCTGGCGCAGATCGGGCCGGCCGATGTGCAGCGCGGCAGTGCGCTGCCCACCGCCGCCGAAGGCCTGCGCGCCCACGACGCCTTCTTGCGTCGCCTGCGGGGCGAACGCGCTGCGGGCGATGGCATGGCGGGCATGCCCGTCGAGCAGCAGTTCGCCGAGCACTTCCGCGAGCTGGTGCAGGCCGACATGGCGACGCGCCTGGTGACCGCCGCCGCCACGCAGCGCCCTTTCGCCGAGCGACTGGCGCTGTTCTGGGCCAACCATTTCACCGTCTCGAACGCCAAAGGTGCCTCGCGCGGCCTGATCGGCTCGTTCGAGCGCGAGGCGATCCGGCCACACATCGCCGGCAGCTTCGAGCAACTGCTCGGCGCCTCAACGCGGCATGCGGCGATGCTGCGCTACCTCGACAACGCACTGTCCGCCGGGCCGCACTCGCGGCTCGTGAGGCGATTGGCGCGGCGTCACGCGATCGAGGGCGGCGACGCACCGCGCATCACCGGCCTGAACGAGAACCTCGCGCGCGAGGTGCTCGAGTTGCACACGCTCGGCGTCGACGGCGGGTACACGCAGGCCGACATCACCGCGTTCGCCGCGCTGCTCACTGGCTGGCGGGCGCCGCGATTGCCGCGCGGCGACGAAGCGAGCTTCTTCGATCCGGCGTGGCACGAGCCGGGCGCGAAGACCGTGCTCGGCAAGCGCTATCCGGAGGGACCGCAGGCGCTGGACGACGTGTTGCACGACCTGGCGCGGCACCCGTCGACGGCCCGCTTCATCGCGACCAAGCTGGCGCGCCACTTCGTCGCCGACGATCCGCCGCCCGCGCTCGTCGAGCGGCTGACCCGGAGCTTTTCCTCCAGCGGCGGCGACCTTCCCGCGCTGTATCGCGAGCTGGTGCTCGCCCCGGACGCCTGGCAACCGCAACCGAGCAAGCTCAAGTCGCCGGAGGAGCTGGTGGTCTCGGCGGCGCGGTTGCTGCGCATCGGCGACGCGATGCTGGCGCGCGGGCGCGACGGCGGTGCTGCGTTGATGGGGCAGCGCGTGCAGGCCGCGCCATCGCCGGCGGGATGGCCCGACCGG
>DATIFD010000411.1:0-10205 GCA_035455385.1 Burkholderiaceae bacterium | reverse complement strand
CGCGTCGCCGAAGTTCAGGCTCGTCATCAGGTGATGCGCCTCCTCGGCCTCGGCCGTGCTCTTGCCGCGGTACAGGTCGGGCACCAGCGCGGTGAAGCCGGCATCGGCCAGCCGCTGCGCGACGCCGCGGATCTGGTCGTTGAGGCCCCACCACTCCTGGAGCACCACCACCGCGCCGAGCGGCGCGGCCGCCTCGGCCAGGAAGCCCTTCACGCCCTGGCCATCGGGGCGCTTGAAGTCGATCGTGCGTGCCATCGTCGTCTCCTCGTGGCGTTTCGTGGGGCGACGATTGTGGCCGAACGTGCGAAGCCCGTGCGACGCCTAGTGCCGTGGCGTCGCCGGCGCAGTGGCGGCGGTGGCCGCACGCAGTCGCGCTGCGCACGGCCAACGCTCGTCCTGCGCCGCATCGCGCAGCGGCATGCGCAACAGCACGACGGTGCCATCGTGCGGATCGCGGTGCACGCTGAAGCCGACCTTGCGCGCCAGGTCGCGCATCGCCTGGTTGGTGGCCAGCGTGAGGCCGGCGAGTTCGGGCACACGCGCCGCCACTGCCGCGCATACCAGCGCGCGCAGCAGCGCCTCGCCCACGCCGCGGCCCTGCCATTCGTCGGCGACCACGATGCCGAAGTCGCAGCTGCTGCCGTCGGGCTCCGGCGCGTAGCGCGCGACGCCGATCTGGCGCACCTGGCCGTCGACCGTGGCGGTGGCGATCAACGCCAGCTCGCGGCGGTAGTCGATCTCGACCCAGCGCCGGATCTCGCGCAGGCGCGGCCGGCGCGGCGACAGCAGGCGCTGGTACGCCGAGCGCGCCGACAGACGACGGACGAAATCGAGCTCGAGCTGGAAGTCGTCGCGGTGGATCGGCCGGATCGCCAGCGGCGTGCCGTCGCGCAGACGAATCGTCTCGATCAGATGGGTGGGGTACGCGGCTGGCGCATCGACCTGGCCGGCAAGCGGGGTGACGGGTGTCGGACCGAGGTCCATCGCTGGCTCCTTTCCCATGCTGTTGGCGCATGCCGAATCGGCCGAATTGCCGACCGCGGCATGGTTGCAGTGGGTGCGGATGCTCACCGTTGCGCGGCGAGCGCTCAAGCGATTTCCACGCACACCTGGCATGCGTGTGCGGAATGCCAACCGGGTTGGCGCCGCGGACCGCCGGCTTGCGCGCTCAGGCGCTCGGGGTCTTGCGCGCGGCGATGCGCGCCAGGATCTGCTGCGCTTGCAGCTCGGAGGCCACCGAGCGCTCCAGCGGTGCCCGCGACAAGCCTGAATGCGCGTAGTGCAGGTTCTCGTACACGTCGCTGGCTGCCGGATAGGCGTCGAGGATCGCCTGCAGCGCGTCGGCGGGCATCTCCTCGGACAGCGCGGCTTGCAGGTGCGAGATCAGCTGCCGATAGCCATCGGCGTCGACGCGGGTCTTGCCGGCCTCCACGCGCTGCAACAGGTGCGCCAGCGCGAACACGTTCTCCAACCGGCTGCGAATCGTCGAATCCGAACTCATGGCTCTTCTCCAGCAGTACCGCTTCAGTTGCGGCCTGCGGGGGTTGAGTTCAAGGGCGCTTCGACTCGGCCTTGGTGTCCCGCCGCCATTGCGCGGGCGGCTTGCCGACGAGCCGCTTGAAGGCCCGCGCGAATGCGGCCTCGGAGTCGTACCCCACCTGCAGCGCGATCGAGGTCACCGAGCCGGGTGTGTCGCGCAGCAGCCCCGCCGCGACCTGCATGCGCCAGTTCGCCAGATACTGCATCGGGGCCTGCCCGATCATGTCGGCAAAGCGCTCGTGCAAGGCGGACCGCGACAGCCCGACCTGGCGGCTCAGCTCGTCGACGGTCCAGGCCTGCGCCGGAGCTTCGTGCAGCAGCGTCAGCGCGCGCCCGACGAAACGGTCGCGCAGCCCCGCGATCCAGCCGCGGCTGCCGTCGGGCAGCGTTGCCAGGTAGCGCCGCAGGGCTTCGATGAACATCATCTCGCTCAGCCGTTCGAGCATGGCGTTGGCGCCCGGCCCCCTGTCCGTCGACTCGATCGCAGCCTGGCGCAAGCACTGCACGATCCAATCCTGTCCGGACGTCGCCTGCAGGTGCAGCAGGCGAGGCAATGACGCGATCAACGGGTTGAAGGGCCGCAGGTCACAGCCGAGAAACCCGCACACCAGCGTGGCCTCGTACTCGCCGATCGGAGCCGCGCCGATGCGGATCTCTCGCGCATCGAGGTGCAGCGCGAACGGAAGCCGCTGATTGCTGCGCTCGAAGTAGCCCGCGATGTCCGGCGGCGCCCGCAGCCCGGGTGCGCTGGAGACGACGTGGGGGTCGCCTTGCGGGAACAGCACGATGTCTCCCGCCGCGAGCGGGACGGGTTCGCCGCCCACCACCGCCGCCCAGCACGAGCCGGCAAGCACGACGTGAAACTCCATCACGTGCTCCGACCCCGGCAGGACCGCCCCTGCGATCTCGCAGGCGGCGGGCGCCTCGGCTGCCCAGTCGTGAGCGCCGCTGACGTGAAAGTACAGCGCACCGCGCAGGCGCACGCTGCGCAAGACGTCGGAGAGGATGTCCTGGTTCATCGCGGACGGGCGATCGATTCTGCCGGACGCACGGCATGGGTCGCACCCGCGCCACCGTCGATCGCGGACGCGCGATCAAGCGGCGACGACTCCCGGCACAGCGGTGGGCGGCGGTTTCCGACACGATGGTTCCACAAGGCCCGATCACCCCTTTGACCTGGAGATGCCCGAATGAACACCCGATCCACCGACACCGAAAGCGTCGTGCGCCGCCACCTGCAAGCCTTTGTCGAACAGAAGGGGCTCGACGCCATCGTCAGCGACTACGCCGATGAGGCCCGCTTCCTGAGCGAAGACAGCGAGTATCGAGGCAGGCAGGAGATTCGCGGCTTCTTCGAAGGCTTCATCGCCGCGCTCCCGCCGGGGGCGATCGCCGCGTTCGCGCTGCGCAGCCTGCGCGTGGACGACGACGTGGCCTACATCACCTGGAGCGCCGGCCGCGAATTGCCGCTGGGCACCGACACGTTCTTCGTGCGCAACGGGAAGATCGTGTCGCAGACGTTCGCCATGTATACGCTTGCGAAATGAGCGCAGCAAGGCCGCCGCGCGCAATGACCGCTGCCGCGGTGGGATTGCGTGGAAGACCAGTTGACACCCGACACACTCAGGCGAGAGCCATCATGGGCGCATTTTTCTCATTCGTTTATGGCGTGGCCGCCTATGCAGCCGGCTTCGCAAGCCTTCTCTACCTCATCGGTTTCAGCGGTAATCTGCTCGTGCCGAAGTCGGTCGACATCGGGCCCGGCGCCCCGCTGGCCGAGGCCGTGGTCGTGAACCTGCTGCTGCTGAGCCTGTTCGGCGTGCAGCACAGCGTGATGGCGCGCCGCGGCTTCAAGCAGTGGCTGACGCGCGTCGTTGCGCCCGCGGTGGAGCGCAGCACCTACCTGGTGGCCACCTGCATCGCGCTGGCCCTGCTGTACTGGCTGTGGGTGCCCATCGCCGAGCCGGTCTTCTGGCGGGTCGACTCCGGCGTCGCGGCCGCGCTGCTGTGGGGCCTGTTCGCACTGGGATGGGTGGTCCTGCTGGTCAGCACCTTTCTGATCAACCACTTCGAGCTCTTTGGGCTGCACCAGGTGTACGCCCGCATCACCGGCCGCGCGATGCCCGAGGCCAAGTTCAAGACGCCGCTGCTGTACCGCTACGTACGCCATCCGATCTACGTGGGGCTGCTGCTCGGCTTCTGGTCGGCGCCGGTCATGACGGCAGGACACGCGCTGTTTGCGCTGGGGGCCAGCGCGTACATCCTGGTCGGCATCTGGTTCGAGGAGCGCGATCTCATCGCGCAGTTCGGCGATCGCTACCGGCGATATCGCGCCGAGGTCGGCATGCTGGTGCCGCGCCGGGGTCGCTCCTGACGGCCGTCACAGTGCAGCAGCTCCGCAGTGCGAGGTGGCACCGGCGAGGCTGAAGCGCGCGCGCCATCATGAATGCTGAACGACGTCTGAACGCGTTGCGCCGAGGGACCGGAACGGAAGGGCAAGCGCGACGGCACTGATGCGCAGAAGGGCGCGACGTGATTCAATGACACGGCACGGGCCGGCGCCACGCCGCTGCCCTGGCCGCCCATCACGAAGGGACATCCATGATGACGTCCGTGTCTTCAACCGCCCTCCAGTTCGATCCCCCGGGTCCCGGCCCGTGGACCCAGGACGGCGTGCACTTTCCGCGGCCGATGACCCGCTACTTTCAAGAAGTGCAGCCCGCAGCATGTTGGGCCGGAACGCACGAGTTCGCGCGCTACTACGGCATGCTGATCGACGGCCTGCGGATGGCCTACGTGCGGGGCTTCGGCTACAAGCAGGTGGTACCGGCCCCAGAGGCCGAAGTGCCCGAGCGGTTCGGCCGGGCCGAGCAGGTGTATGCGGACAAGGCCTGGCGCGCGCAACTGCGCGAGTGGGACGAGCAGCGCAAGCCGGCGAGTCTGGCCATGCATCGCGAACTGCAGCGCATCGACCCCGATGCGTTGAGCGACGCCGAGTTGGTGGCCCACTTGCGGCGCTGCCGCGACCATCACGCGGCCATGATCGCGCAGCACATGCGATTCACCGCGGCGGCAGTGCTGCCCACCGGCGACTTCCTCGCCCATGCGGGTGAATGGACGGGGCTGCCGCCGTCGGAACTCCTCGGACTGCTGCGCGGTGCCGCCGAGGTCTCGGCCGGAGGGTCCGACGAAATGTCCCGCCTGAAAGCCGCAATCGCACACGATGAGGGTGCACGCCGGCTGCTGGATTCGGGTGACGATCCGTCGCGGGCGGTCGATCGCCTGCGCGCGTTGCCCGGCGACGCGGGCGCGGCGGTCCGCGGCTACCTCGACCTGGTCGGCCACCGGCTCGTCGATGGCTTCGACATCGCCGAGCCCACCGCGCTCGAGATGCCGGATGCGCTGTTGCGGGCATTGCGCGTCGCGGTGTCGGGAAACACCGCGGGCGCGTCGGATCTTCAGCCGCGCATCTCAGCCGTGCGCGCGCAGGTGCCCGCTGCGCACCGGCCGCAGTTCGACGAACTGCTCGCCGAGGCCCGCCTCACCTACCGCCTGCGCGATGAGCGCGGTGTGTACAGCGACATCTGGGCGTCCGGCCTCATGCGGCGAGCCGCTCTGGCGGCGGGTCGTCGCGTTGCCGCCCGCGGCCGCCTCGAGCGGCCGGAACACCTGCTCGAAGCCGGCCTGGACGAGATGTGCGCTCTGGTGTCCGGCGGCACCGGGGGCCCCTCCGCCGACGAACTGGCGCACCGCGCCGCTTTCCGAGCCACGCACACCGCGAAAGACGTGCCACCCTCGCTGGGCCCGCCGCCGCCACCGCCACCGGACCTGTCCGCACTGCCGCCAGCGGTGAGCCGCCTGATGCGAGCCACGTCCATCGCGTTGGGCCATGTGTTCGGCAGTTCCGAAGTTGCGCACAGCGACGCGGTGCTCTACGGCCTGGCCGCCAGCAAGGGTGTTTACGAAGGGCCGGCGCGCCGTGTGTCGGGCCCATCGCAGTTCGACCGCATCCAGCGCGGTGACGTGCTCGTCACCGAGTCGACCAGTGAAGCGTTCAACATTCTGCTGCCGCTCCTCGGCGGCATCGTCACCGACAACGGTGGGCTGCTGTCGCATGCCGCGATCGTGGCCCGCGAGTACGGCATCCCCGGCGTCGTCGGCACGCGCGAGGGCACCGAGCGCATCGCCGACGGCATGCGAGTGCGGGTCGACGGCGACGCCGGCGAGGTGACGGTGATCGGGTGAAGCGGGTCGTACCCTTCGCGAAGGCGCGCGAGACCGCCCTGTTCGGGTCGAAGGCGGTGGGCCTGGGTGAGGCGGCCCGCCACGGACTGGCGGTTCCGCCCGGCGTGGCGTTGTCGGGCGATCTGGTCGAGGCGGTCGCAGCCAAGGATGCCAAGGCCATCGACAAGCTGATCACTGCGCTGCTCGAACTCCCGTCACCCTTTGCCGTGCGCTCCTCTGCCGTCGACGAGGACGGCGCGATGGCCAGCTTTGCTGGCCAGCATTTGACCGTCCTGAATGTGCACACCGCCGCCGACGTGCCCGGCGCAGTGCGCGAGGTCTGGTGGTCGGCGAACTCCGACGCCGCCATCACCTATCGCCACCGCGTGGGCTTGTTCACACGGCCGAGCGTGGGCGTCGTCGTGCAGACGCTGCTCAGCCCGGACGTCGCCGGCGTCATGTTCACCGAGCATCCGGTCACCGGTGCCGACGAGCGGCTGATCGAGGCGAGTTGGGGGCTGGGCGAGGCCGTCGTGGCGGGGCTGATCGTGCCGGACCACTTCCGCCTCGACCGCGCCGGCCAGGTGCTGGAGCGCAAGCCCGGACGCAAACGCATCGCGATCCGGCCGCTGCCCAATGGCGGCACCTACGAGCAGCCCGTCGCGCCGGCACAGGTGACGCAGCTGTGCTTGAACGATGCGCAGCTCGCCGCACTGGGCCAGCTCGCCCTGCAGTGCGAGCGCGCTTATGGCCCGCGCCGCGACATCGAGTGGGCGATCCAGGGCGACGATCTGTACCTGCTTCAATGCCGCGCGGTCACGACGGGCGGATCGCGCAACGAGACACCACCGCCGCCGGCGCGCGACGCGGTGGGGGCGCTGCAGCGCGTGCGCTTCTTCGCCGACCTGGATCGACGCCAGACGGAGCAGATCGCCCGGCTGCTGAAGGAGCGACGCTTCGCCAAGGGCGAGACGGTGATCCGCGAGGGCTCGGGCGCCGCAGCCTTCTTCATCATCGACGCCGGCGAGGCCGCGGTATCGAGCAAGGGCGTGCCGATCAACACGCTCGGCCCGGGTGACCACTTTGGCGAGATCGCGCTGATCGACGGCGGCCCGCGGTCGGCCACGGTGGTGGCGACGACCGATCTGGTGTGCTATGGCCTCACGTACTGGGAATTCCGGCCACTCGTCGAGCACAACGGCGCGATCGCCTGGAAGTTGCTGCAGGCGCTCGCCCGTCGCGTGCGAGCGGCCGAACAAGGACCGCGCAGCGCCCCGACCGATCCCAGGGCTGCACCCACCGCGATGCCCGTGAACGGACCGCGGTGAATACAACGCGCGATCGCACAGGCGTGGCAATGTGCGCGGCCGTCTACTCGACGGTCACGCTCTTCGCCAGGTTCCTGGGTTTGTCCACGTCGGTGCCGCGCGCGACGGCCGTGTGGTACGCCAGCAGTTGCAGCGGCACCACGTGCAGGATCGGGCTGAGCGCGCCGTAGTGCTCGGGCAGCCGGATCAGGTGCACGCCCGGGTTCGACTCGATGCGCGTGTCGGCATCGGCAAACACGTAGAGCTGGCCACCGCGGGCGCGCACCTCCTGCATGTTGCTCTTGAGCTTCTCGAGCAGGTCGTCGGCGGGCGCCACGGTGACCACCGGCATCTCGGCATCCACCAGCGCGAGCGGGCCGTGCTTGAGCTCGCCGGCCGGGTACGCCTCGGCGTGGATGTAGCTGATCTCCTTGAGCTTGAGCGCGCCTTCGAGCGCGACGGGATAGTGCAGCCCGCGGCCGAGGAAGAGTGCATGCTGGCGCGGCACGAACGACTCGGCCCAGCTGATGATCTGCGGCTCCAGCGCCAGCACCGACTGCACCGCCAACGGCAGGTGGCGCAGGTTGCGCAGCGCGGCCTCCTCGCCCTTCTCGGGCAGCCGGCGGCGGAACTTGGCCAGCACGAGCGTCAGCAGGAATAGCGCGACCAGCTGCGTCGTGAACGCTTTCGTCGACGCCACGCCGATCTCGACGCCGGCGCGGGTGATGAAGGCCAGCTTGCACTCGCGCACCATCGCGCTGGTGCCGACGTTGCAGATGGTCAGCGTGCGCTCCATGCCGAGCGAGCGCGCATGCTTGAGCGCCGCGATGGTGTCGGCCGTCTCGCCGCTCTGGCTGATGGTGACCACCAGCGTGCTCTGCGCGGGCACGCTCTCGCGGTAGCGGTACTCGCTGGCGATCTCCACCGTGGTCGGCAGCCCCGCGATCGCCTCCAGCCAGTAGCGCGCGACGCTGCCGGCGTAATAGCTGGTGCCGCAGGCGAGGATCAGCACGCGGTCGATGCCGTCGAACACCTTGTAGGCCGCGTCGCCGAACAACGACGGGTCAAGTCCACCGACGCCGTCGAGCGTGTCGGCGATCGCGCGCGGCTGCTCGAAGATCTCCTTCTGCATGTAGTGGCGGTATGGGCCGAGCTCGGCGGCGCCGGAGTGCGCATGCACGGTGCGCACCTCGCGCTGCACGCGCCGGTAGCTGCCGTCGCCCTGGCGCGAGACGATCCAGTGCTTGCCCAGCTGCAGGTCGACGACGTCGCCCTCCTCGAGGTAGGCGATCTGGTCGGTCACGCCGGCCAGCGCCATCGCGTCGGAGGCCAGGAACATCTCGCCCTTGCCCACGCCCACCACCAGCGGCGAGCCCTCGCGCGCGCCCACCACCCGGTGCGGCTCGTCGCGGCAGAACACCGCCAGGGCATAAGTGCCGCGCAGGCGCAGCGCCGCGCGCTGCACGGCCTCGAACAGATCGCCGTCGTACAGGTGGTTCACCAGGTGCGCCACCACTTCGGTGTCGGTCTGGCTCTCGAACCGGAACCCCTTGGCCTCGAGCTGGGCGCGCAGCTCGTCGTGGTTCTCGATGATGCCGTTGTGCACGAGCGCGATGCGACCCGGACCGTCCGGGCCGGTGCCAGACTGGCTGGAGAAGTGCGGGTGCGCGTTGTGCACCGCCGGCGCGCCGTGAGTGGCCCAACGCGTGTGCGCGATGCCGGTGCCGCCGGCGATGTGTTCTTTCGCCACCTGCGCGTCGAGCTCGGCCACGCGCGAGGTGCTGCGGGCGCGGCGCAGTTCGCCGCTCTGATGCACCGCCACGCCGCACGAGTCGTAGCCGCGGTACTCGAGGCGTTTGAGACCCTCGACGAGGATGGGGACGATGTTGCGCGTGCTGACGGCGCCGACGATTCCGCACATGGCTCTCGGGTCTTCCAAGCGGTTGCAGTGGCGCGATGCTAGAGACAGAGCTGTGGCATAGGCTTGCTGAATTGGTCTATGAATGGAATTTCATTGCAATGTGTGCTGCATATGATAGATTTGCACTAATCTTTGACTCTGTATGCAACAAATGAAGCAACCAATCCCCCTGGATGAGGTTGACCACCGGCTGCTGACGCTGCTGCAGGACGACGCGTCGCTCTCCAACCAGGCGCTCGCCGAGGCCGCCCACGTGTCGCCGGCGACCGCGCTGCGGCGGGTGCGGCGGCTGATCGAGCAAGGCGTGATCGAGCGCCAAGTGGCGATCGTCTCGCCGCATGCGTTCGAGTCGGGGCTCACCGCGATCGTCGAGGTCACGCTCGACCGCCAGAGCGCCGAGCGGCTGGCCGCGTTCGAAGCGCGGGCGGTGGCCGAGCCGGCGGTGCAGCAGTGCTACCGGGTGAGCCCGGGCCCGGACTGCGTGCTGGTGGTTTGGGTGCGCGACATGAGTCACTACAACGCGCTGGTGCAGCGCTTGTTCACCGAAGACGCCAACGTGCGCAACGTCAAGAGCTACTTCGCGACGCGGCGCGCGAAGTTCGAGCCGCGCATCGCACTCACGCCGCCGCGGCCGACCCCGGCGCCGCCGACCTCAGCAGCACCAGCCCCTTGAGGTACTCGCCCTCGGGGAACTCGAGCGTGGTCGGGTGGTCGCACGCCGCCTCGAGCCGCTGCACGATCGCGGCATTGACGCCGGCATCGATGCCCGCGCCGGCGACGATCTTGTGGAACAGCTCCGCACCGACGCCGCCGGAGCAGGAGAAGGTGAACAGCACGCCGCCGGGCGTCAGCAGCTTCAGCGCCAGGCGATTGATGTCCTTGTAGGCGCGCGCCGCGCGCTCGGCATGCGCCGCGGTCGGCGCGAACTTGGGCGGGTCGAGCACGATGGCGTCGAAGCGGTCGCCCGTCTTCACGTGCTCGCGCAGCGTCTGGTTCACGTCGGCATCGACGTACTCCGTGCCGCGGGCGGCGAAGCCGTTGCGCTCGACGTTGGTCCGCGCCAGCCCGAGCGCCGCGCCCGACGAGTCGACGCTGGTCACGTGCCGCGCACCGCCGGCCATCGCGGCGACGCTGAAGCCACCCGTGTAGCAATAGCAGTTGAGCACGCGTTCGCAGCCGAGCTGGCGCACCCACTGTGCGAAGGCGCGGCGGTT
>DATIFD010000410.1:0-2433 GCA_035455385.1 Burkholderiaceae bacterium | reverse complement strand
TTGTTGACGAGGATGTCCACCTGCGGGCAGGCCTTCAGCGCCGCCGCGCGCGCCGCCGGGGTGGCGATGTCACCGGCCACCGCGATCACCTGCCCTGCCCCGGGCAGCTTGCGCAGCTCGGCCGCGGTGGCTTCGAGCGCCTCGGCGCCGCGCGCGGTGATCACCACGTTCACGCCCTCGCCGGCCAGCGCCAGCGCGCAGCCCTTGCCGAGGCCCTTGCTTGCCGCGCACACCAGCGCCCAGCGTCCCTTGATGCCCAGATCCATCGTCGTGCCCTCTTCGTTGTCGCGTGGGTGCGGCCGGGTCCGCATCGGCCGGCCGGCGGTCAGCTCGCGACTATATCGAGCGCCGGCGGTTCGCCGCGCGGGGCCGCCTGGGCCTACGATCGGCGACCCAGCCGCACAAGAAAGAGGAAGAACACCCCATGGACATGCAGGCCATCCAGCAATTCTTGAGCACCACGGTCACCGAGCTCGGCATCAAGATCCTCGCCGCGATCGCGTTCTGGATCGTCGGCCGCTGGCTGATCGGCCGCGTCATCGCGCTGATGAGCGCGACGATGGGCCGCAACAACGTCGACCCCACGCTCACCAAGTACATCGGCTCGATCGTCGCGGTCACGCTGAACATCGCACTGGTGCTCGGGATCCTCGGCTACTTCGGGGTCCAGACCACCTCGTTCGCGGCGCTGCTGGCCGGCGCCGGCGTCGCGATCGGCGCCGCCTGGAGCGGCATGCTCGGCAACTTCGCCGCCGGCGCGTTCATGCTGATCCTGCGGCCGTTCAAGGTGGGCGACTTCGTCGATATCGGTGGCATCGCCGGCACGGTGCAGGAGCTGGGCCTGTTCGGCACCACGATCGTCACGCCCGACAACGTGCTCACGCTGGTGGGCAACGGCAAGGTGTTCTCCGGCACGGTGCAGAACTTCTCCGCGCTGCCGGTGCGTCGCGTCGACCGCACCGCGCAGCTCGCCGGCAGCGTGGACCCGCTCGATGCCATCGCGCGGCTCAAGGCTGCGGTGGCCAAGATCCCCAATGTCGCCGCCGACCCGGCGCCCAGCGTGAGCCTGCTCGACATGAACCTGGTGGGCCCGGTGATCGCGGTGCGCCCGTACACGAACAACAACCACTACTGGCAGGTGTACTTCGACACCAACGAGGCCATCGTGCGCACCGCGCGCGAGGCCGGCTGGCCCGCGCCCACGCCCAGCCAGATCATCCGCCAGGCGTGACGCGCCGCTTGGCCCGGCCGGCAGCGATCGCGGTGCGGCCAGCGCCGCGCAGCGCGCTGCTTCGCAGCGCGGCGCTGGGTCTGGTTGCCGCGGCGCTCGCGGCCGCCGTGCCGACGACGAGCGCGCAGAGCATCGAGCCGCGCGCGTACAGCAACGCCCCGGTGGGCATGAACTTTCTGATCGGCGGGCTCGCGGCCACGCGCGGCGGCGCGGCCTTCGACACGCTGCCGATCACCGAGCCCCACCTCGAGACCTGGAGCGCCGTGCTCGGCTATGCGCGCGTGCTCGACCTGTGGGGCCGCTCGGGCAAGGTCGGCGTCGTCGTGCCGTACACGCGGCTGTCGGGCACGGCCACCTACCAGGGTGGCCCGATCGAGCGGGAGATCGACGGCCCCGGCGATCCGCTGCTGCGGCTGTCGGTCAACCTGCTGGGCGCACCGGCGCTCACGCTGCCGGAGTTCCGCTCTTACCAACAAGACCTGATCGTCGGCGCCAGCGTGCAGGTGTCGGTGCCGGCGGGGCAGTACGACGCCACGCGGCTGGTGAACATCGGCACCCACCGCTGGGCCTTCAGGCCGGAGGTCGGGCTGTCGAAGGCGCTGGGGCCGTGGACGCTCGAGGGCGCCGCGGCGGCCACGTTCTACACCACCAACGACGACTTCTTCAACGGCAACCGGCGCGCGCAGGCGCCGCTGTACTCGCTGAGCGCGAACCTGATCTACAGCTTCGCCGGCGGCGCGTGGGCCTCGCTGGACGGCACCGTCTACACAGGCGGGCGCACCACGCTCAACGGCACGCTCAACAGCGACCTGCAGCAGAACTGGCGGGTCGGTGCCACGCTGGCGATGCCGGTGGACTTGCAGCACTCGGTCAAGTTCTACGCCAGCAGCGGCGTCTCGGCGCGCACCGGCAACAGCTTCGACCTGTTCGGCGTGGCCTGGCAGGTCCGCTGGGGCGCCGGGCTCTAGCCGCGCCCCGCGGCGCGTCAGCCCGGCGCGGACAGATCACGGCACGGTGAAGTGGAAGTCCTGGACCACTGGGTCCTTGGCGACGACGATGTCGGCGGTCATCACGGTCGCGCTGGCGGGCACGTTGGCAGAGAGCTGATAGTGGCCGGGCTCGCCCGCCGTCGCGACGAAATCGAGCTTGGCCGCGCCTGCCACGTAAGGCGCCACGGACGCGGCGTCGGTGGCCAGCAGCAT
>DATIFD010000409.1:0-3804 GCA_035455385.1 Burkholderiaceae bacterium | reverse complement strand
GCCAGGCGCCCAGCTGCGGCTCGAAACGACGCGGCTGCTGAGCCAGCGCGCTCCAGCCGGCTGGCAGCGTTGCCGCCGCGGCGCCGGCAGTGAGCAGCGTACGACGGTTCATGCGAAGGGTCATTTGCATCTCCCGTGGGTGAGGTCGAGGCGGTCAGCGCGCACGCGCCGCCAACAGAGGCGCAAGCCAGCCGTCGGCCGTGCGGCCCATCCAGTCGACTTCGCCGATGACTGAAAACTGCGCACGCCCGTCGCGCCCGACCACCACCGTGGTCGGGAAGATACGCGCACCGAACGCGCGCGCCACCGCGCCGTCGGTGTCGCGCAGCACCGTGACCGTGATCGGCATCTGCGCGAGAAAGTTGCGCAGCGCGGCGTCGGTCTCGCGGTAGTTGACCGCCGCCACGATCAGGCCGTCGCGCTCGTGGCGCTGCTCGAGCAGCTCGAGCGACGGCATTTCGCTGCGACAGGGCTCGCACCAGCTGGCCCAGAAGTTCACCAGCACGACCTTGCCGCGCGCGCCGGCGAGCGACCAGGTGTCGCCACCCCAGACCGGCAGCGTGAGTGCCGGCGTGGGCCGTGCGGGCGGCCATGGCCGCGGCGCGGGCGCATCGTCGCGCTGTGCGCGCACGCTCGGGCATGCAGCCAGCGCGAGCGCGGTGCACAGGCCGCGGCGGGTGAGTCCGGCCGCGTTCATCGCAAGGCCTCCGTCAACGCGGGCAGCTGGGCGACGAGCGGTGCCGGATCCTCCAGGCAGCGCAGATCGAGCAACAGCCGGTCGTCGGCGATGCGGCCGATCACCGGCAGCGGCAGCGCACGCAACGCCGCGGCCAACGCGTCGAGCGCGCGCCCGGCGCCCTTCTTGGCCGTGGGCTGCAGCGCGAGGCCGGCGCTCGGCAGGCGGTCGACCGGCAGCGAGCCCGAGCCGATCTGGCTCTGCAGCGCCACCACGCTCGCGGCGAAGCGCGGCGCGACCGCGCGCTGCACGTCGGGCAGCAACCGGTGCGCGAGCGCCTCGATCGGCGACGTCGGCCGCGTCAGCAGGCGCAGCGTGGGCAGCTCCCGCGCCAGGCGCTCGGGCTCCAGGTACAGCCGCAGCGTGGCCTCCAACGCGGCCAGCGGCAGCTTGCTGACGCGCAGCGCGCGCTTCAGCGGCGACTTGCGGATGCGCGCGATCGTCTCCCTGCGCCCGACGATCAGGCCCGCCTGCGGCCCGCCGAGCAGCTTGTCGCCCGAGAACGTGACCACGTCGCAGCCGGCGGCGAGCATCTCCTGCGGCATCGGCTCGTGCGGCAGGCCGTATGCGGCGAGGTCGAGCAGCGCGCCGCTGCCGAGGTCGGTGGCCAGCGGCAGGCCGTGCGCGTGCGCGATGCGCGCGATCGTCGCTTCGTCGACCGCCGACGTGAAGCCCAGCACCGCGTAGTTGCCGGTGTGCACCTTCATCAGCAGGCGCGTGCGCGGGCCGATCGCGCACTCGTAGTCGTGGGCATGGGTGCAGTTGGTGGTGCCCACCTCGACCAGCTTCGCGCCGGCAGCGGCCATCACGTCGGGCATGCGGAACGCGCCGCCGATCTCGACCAGCTCGCCGCGCGAGACGATCACCTCCTTGCCCCCTTTTCCGCCGGACACCAGCGCAGCGATCGTCAGCAGCACCGCGGCGGCGTTGTTGTTGACCACGGTGGCCGCCTCGGCCCCGGTGAGCGTGGTCAGCAGCTCCTCGACGATCGCATCGCGATCGCCGCGGCCGCCCGAGGCCAGGTCGTACTCGAGGTTGTTGGGGCCGGCCATGGTCGCCAGCAGGTGCTGCAGCGCCGGCTCGGCCAGCAGCGCGCGGCCGAGGTTGGTGTGCACCACCGTGCCGGTGAGATTGAGGACGCGCCGCAATCGCGGCGCCAGCCGCGTCTGTACGCGCTGCGCCAGGGCCTCGCCCAGCGCCGGCAGCGCGACGGCCGCGTGGGGCAGCGTGCCGGCCAGCGCCTTTGCCCGCAACGCATCGATCAGCGCGCGCGCCTCGCCGGCGACCAACGTGTGGCCGTGGGCCGCCGACAGCGAGCGGACTTGCTCGCTGCGCATCAGCAGATCGGTCGAAGGCAGGTCTTGCGGGGTTGCCTTCGAGCCATGCACGATGGACTCGGCAGACAAGGCCACGTCAGGGCGCTCCGGGCGGTGGCGATGCGTCGGGGTCGCCGAACAGCAGCATCGGGTTGACGCCATGCCGCTGCGCGCCGGCTTCGGACACCCGCAGATCGAGCGTCACGCTGGCCAGATCGTCGGCCACCGGCTCGGCATGGGCGTCCGTGTCCATCTGCACGACCTCGAGGTAGTGGCCGCGATCATCGCATCATTCGGCGCGACGGGCCCCTCGACTTCCCCGGTGGAACAGGCCGTGCCGCTCAGCGCGGCTCGGGCATGCTGTGCCACCAGATGCGCGCCTCGGCGCACAGGCCTTGCGCGAAGCTGGCTTGCAGCACACCGTCGAGCACCATGCGCGGCAGCGGATCGCCGGGCTTTCGTGCCGGCAGGTTGGTGCCGGTGGATCGGGCCCAGATCTGGAACAGCTCCTCCGACGCGACCTGATACGTGACGTGCCAGTGCGCGATGCCCGAAGTTGCCGTGCCGGCCAGCACCTCGTAGCTGACGCGCACGTCCTCCTGCAGCTGAACCCGCTTCCAGTACTCGGCGAGTTGCGCCGTCCCGCGCTGCACCTGAAACGGCGTGTTGTGGTAGCGGCCGTCGGGCTGGAAGAGCGCGGCGAACATCGACGGATCGCGCTGCTCCCACGCAGCCTGGTAGCCCTGCATGAACCGATGGATGTCCACTTCGATCTCCGACGCCGGCGTGTTTCTTAGCCTCCAAGGCCAACGCGGCCGAGGCAGTGTAGTGTCGCGCCGGCGGGCACCGCCGCAGCTTTTCTCGGGGCGTTCGGGCTGGCCGTTCTGCGCTACGCTGCGCCGATGAAGCGCTACGCCGACCTCCTTGCCGACGCCCAGAGCCGGGTCAAGGAGATCATGCCCTGGGACCTCAGCGAGTGGCTCGCGCGAGACACGCCGCCGCTCGTGCTCGACGTCCGCGAGCCCGAGGAATTCGCGGCACTGCGCATCGCCGGCTCGATCAACGTGCCGCGCGGCGTGCTCGAGCAGGCGTGCGAATGGGATTTCGACTTCACGGTCCCGCGGCTCGCCGCCGGACGCGACGCAGAGATCGTCGTGCTTTGCCGCTCGGGTACGCGCTCGTTGCTGGCCGCCGACGCGATGCAGCAGATGGGATTTGCGCGGGTGGCGTCGCTGAGGACCGGGTTGCGAGGGTGGAACGACTTCGAGCAACCGCTGATCGACGCCGCCGGCGCGCGCGTCGACATCGACGCCGCGCAAGCGCTGCTGTCGCCACAGGTGCGCGCGGACCAGCGGATGCCGAGGCGATAGCCGCGCGCCGACGGGCGGCGCACTGGAGAGGCGCACCGTCGCGGGCAACGCCCGCCCGCCAGACCGCCACGCGCGGCTTGCGGTGCTCAGTCCTGCAGGAACTCGGCGACGATGTCCACCGTGCCGTGGCGGCCGAGGTGGGTGTAGTGCTCGGCCAGCCACCGGTCGGCCGCGGCGTGGCCGGCGCGGTGCAGGGCAAGCAGGTAGTGCCATGGCGGCTGGAGCCGGCCCACGCTGGCAAGGGCGTCGAGCTGCTCGCCGCCCTCGATGCGGTGCACGCGCAGCGTCTCGGCCTTGCGCAGCAGCGGCGTGCGACTGCGCGAGGTGTCGATTCGCTCGGCCTGCACCAGGTTGCGCAGGATGGCAAACGAGCGCAGCTCCT
>DATIFD010000408.1:0-15582 GCA_035455385.1 Burkholderiaceae bacterium | reverse complement strand
AGCTCGAGCGCCAGCTTGACGCGCTGCGCCTCGCCGCCGGACAGCGTGGTCGCGCTCTGGCCGAGCTTGACGTAGCCGAGTCCCACCTCGAGCAGCGTCTTGAGCTTGCGCGCGATCGTCGGCACCGCGTCGAAGAAGGCGTGCGCGTCCTCGACCGTCAGGTCGAGCACCTGGCTGATGTTCAGGCCCTTGTAGAGGATCTCCAGCGTCTCGCGGTTGTAGCGCAGGCCGCGACAGGCATCGCAGGGCACGTAGACATCGGGCAGGAAGTGCATCTCGACCTTGATGACGCCATCGCCCTGGCAGGCTTCGCAACGGCCGCCGGCGACGTTGAAGCTGAAGCGTCCGGCGCCATAGCCGCGCTCGCGCGCCGCGGGCACCTCGGCAAACAGCTCGCGGATCGGCGTGAACAGGCCGGTGTAGGTGGCCGGGTTGCTGCGCGGCGTGCGGCCGATCGGGCTCTGGTCGACCGCGATCACCTTGTCGAACGCCTCGAGGCCCTCGATCGTGTCGTGCGGCGCCGGCTCCTGCGTGCTGCCGTAGAGGTGGCGCGCCACGGCGGTGTACAGCGTGTCGTTGACCAGCGTGCTCTTGCCCGAGCCGGAGACCCCGGTGACGCAGGTGAACAGGCCCACCGGCACGTCGGCGGTCACGCTGCGCAGGTTGTTGCCGCGCGCACCGACGATGCGCAGGCAGGCACCGGCCGCGTCGGCCGGCGTGCCTTCAAGCAGCGAAGTGTTCTGCCACGGCGTGCGCCGTGCCGGCACGGCGATGCGGCGTCGCCCGGACAGGAACTGCCCGGTCAGCGAGTCCGGGTGTTCGGCGATCTGCTCCGGCGTGCCCTGGGCGACCAGGCGGCCGCCGTGCGCGCCGGCGCCAGGGCCGAGGTCGATGCAGTGGTCGGCGGCGCGGATCATGTCCTCGTCGTGCTCGACCACCAGCACGCTGTTGTCGAGGTCGCGCAGGCGCTTCAAGGTGTCGATCAGGCGCGCGTTGTCGCGCTGGTGCAGCCCGATGCTCGGCTCGTCGAGAACGTACATCACGCCGGTCAGCCCCGAGCCGATCTGCGAGGCCAGGCGGATGCGCTGCGCCTCGCCGCCCGACAGCGTGTCGGCGCCGCGATCCAGGCTCAGGTAGCTCAAGCCCACGTCGTTGAGGAACCGCAGCCGCGCGCGGATCTCGCGCACCACCTTGTCGGCGATCTCGGCCTTGGCGCCAGCCAGTTGCAGCGTGTCGAAGTAGGCCAGCGCGTCGGCCAGCGTGGCATGCTCGACCTCGTAGATTGCGCGGCCAGTGGACGGTTCGGCGTCACCAACGGCCGCCAGCCGCACGTGCCGCGCCTCGCGGCGCAGTCGGGTGCCGGCGCACTGCGGGCATGGGCGTGCGGCCTGGTAGCGCGCCAGGTCCTCGCGCACGGCCATCGAATCGGTCTCGCGGAAGCGCCGCTCGAAGTTCGGGATGATTCCTTCGAAGGGGTGCCAGCGCTTGACGCTGCGCACGCGTCCCTTGCCGCCCTCGGCGCGGTAGATGAACTCGATGTCCTGCGTGCCCGAGCCGTGGAGCAGCACCTGCCGGGCTGCCTCGGGCAATTGCTCGAACGGCGTCTCGACGTCGAAGGCGTAGTGCTTGGCGACGCTTTCGATCATCGAGAAGGTGTATGCGTTGCGCCGATCCCAGCCTTTGACCGCGCCGGCAGCCAGGCTCAAGGAGGGAAAGGCGACCACGCGCTCGGGGTCGAACGCCGTCACCTGCCCCAGGCCGTCGCAGTGCGGGCACGCGCCGACCGGCGAGTTGAACGAGAACAGGCGCGGCTCCAGTTCGGGCAGCGAGTAGCTGCACACCGGGCAGGCGAAGCGGTTGGAGAAAAGGTGCTCGCGGCCGTGATCGAGCTCCAGCGCGATCGCACGGCCGTCGGCGACGCGCAGCGCGGCCTCGAAGCTCTCGGCCAGCCGCTGCTTCATTTCGGGCCGCGCGCGCAGGCGGTCGATCACGACGTCGATGTCGTGCTTTTCGGTCTTCTTCAGCGCCGGCAGCTCGGTGGCCTCGAACAAGCGCGGCTCGGCACCGGCACTGCCGATGCGAAAGCGCACGTAGCCCTGGGCCTGCATCTGCGTGAACAGGTCACCGAACTCGCCCTTGCGGTCGCGTACCACCGGCGCCAACACCACCAGGCGGGTGTCGGGCGGCAGCGCCAGCGCGGCGTCGACCATCTGGCTGACGTTCTGCGCCTGCAGCGGCAGCCGGTGGTCGGGGCAGAACGGCGTGCCGGCGCGCGCGAACAACAGCCGCAGGTAGTCGTGCACCTCGGTGATGGTGCCCACGGTGGAGCGCGGGTTGTGCGAGCTGGCCTTCTGCTCGATGCTGATCGCCGGCGACAAGCCCTCGATCAGGTCGACGTCGGGCTTGTCCATCAGCTGCAGGAACTGCCGCGCATACGCCGACAGGCTCTCGACGTAGCGGCGCTGGCCCTCTGCGTACAGCGTGTCGAAGGCGAGACTCGATTTGCCAGAGCCGGACAGCCCGGTGATCACGACCAGCGCCCGCTTGGGGATGTCGAGGTCGATGTTCTTCAGGTTGTGCGTGCGCGCGCCCCGCACGTGGAGCGAACGGGGCTCCTGTGGCCCGTGAGGGGCGGTGTTGGCGGCGGCAGACGTGGGCATGAAAGGCGGCGCGCGAAATCGATCATCTTACGGGTGCGACAGAGCGCGGCGCCAGTGCGCGCAGTCGGTGGTCGAGGGCGGCGCGCCAGGCCTCAGAAGCCGCGCAGCTGCTGCAGCGCGGCGGCGTCGAGGGGCGCGTACCGGACGGGGCCGGCGGGCTCGATCCAGCGCAGTCCGCGGGCCTCGATGCGCAGCGTCGCGGCGGGCCACCCGTCGCGCCACCACCGGGCCTCGACCGCCTCGACGCCTTCGCCGCGCTCGCCGACGTCGCGCCACGGGTTCTCGGCGGACTGCGCGACACGTGCCAGCCAGGCCAGCGCGGCGGCGTCGAGCGGCTTGATGATCGGCCGGCCGGGGGCGGACCACGTCCAACGTGCGCTGCCGGTCGCGACTTCGCTCTGCGCGCGGCGCAGCAGCGCCAGCGGAGGCACCGCGGCATCGCCTTCGGCGACCCTGGCCTCGGCGACGCGCTCGCCCCGCGCGCGCAAGGCGCCTGCGGCGCTTGAACCCTGCAGCACGTCCGTGGCCGTTGGCGGGGCGGCAGGCGGCGCTGCCTGCGCCGCGGCGGCTGCCGGGGCACGGGTGGTCGCCACCTCGGCGGCCTTGGCCAGCGGGTCGACCGCTTCGGTGCGCGCCTGCAGCGGCGCGCTGTCGGCGCGGGCGACCACCGGCATGTCGGCCGTCGGGCCTTGCTGCGTGGACCCGGCCACGGCCACAGGCGGCGCCGTGGCGCCGCCGCCCGGATGCCCTTCTTCGGGCTGCGGCCCGAGATCGAGCCACAAACCCAAGCCCAACGCGGCGAGCAATGCGACCGCCCACGCGCCAGCCCAGCGCGGCGAGGCCATGCGCCGCAGCCGGTGGCGCAGCGACGGTGCGCCGGCCGGGCGCATGTGCGGCGGCGGGGCGGGTGCGACGGTCACCTCCGGTCGATGCGCCTGGCGCGCCGCTGCCAGGATGGCCTGCGTCACCCTCGACGGCGGCGACAGCGCGTGGTCGGGCGCGTAGCGCAGCGCTGCACGTAGATGCGCATCGTGGGCGAGGTCCTCGTTCACGGCAGGCTGTCGGTGTCGCGCAGCGGCGACGCGGGGCTCGCCTGCTCCTGTCGGCCGAGTGCCGCGGCGTCGAGGTAGGCGCCCAGGCAGGCGCGCAGCTTGGTCAGGGCGTAGCGCAGCCGGCACTTGGCGGTCTCGAAACCGATGTCGAAGGCACGCGCCAACTCGTCGAGCGAGATGTCGTCTTCGTGGTGCAGCAGGAAGATCGTCTTCTGCGCCACCGGCAGCCGCTCCAAGCACTCGAGCAGCCTGGCGCCGGCGCGCCGCCAGAAGACCAGCTCGTCGATCGCGTCCTCGGGCCGCGGCCAGGATGCCCATGGCGTACCGTCGGGCACGAGCGGCTCGCCGTCGTCGTCCTCGGGCAGCGCCGTCTCGCGCCCCGAGCGGCGCAGCACGTCGACGGCGCGATGGTGGGCCAGCGTGAACAGCCAGGTGCGAAAGCTCGCGCCCTGCGGCGCATAGCGCGCCTCGGCGCGAACCACGCGCAGCCAGGTGTCCTGGAACACCTCGTCGGCCTGCGAAGCGCCGTCGCGGCCGAGCAGGCGGCGCACGAAGCGGTACAGCGCCGCGTGGTGGCGCTGGTACAGCCATTCGAACGCCTGCAAGTGGCCGGTCGCGAAGGCCGACATCAATGCCAGGTCGTCGTCCTCGGCGTGCACCGCCTGCGGCAGTGCCTCGTGGTCCATCGTCGGCAGTCTGCCATGCGCTGCAGGTCAACGCGGTGTGGCGAACAGATTGAAAACACTCGACGTCGCGCAGCCGCCGGCGGGGTCAAGGCGAAGGCGCGGCGTCGGACCCGGCCTGCTCGGTGGCCTCGCGCAGCACGCGCAGGATGGCGTCGCCGTAGGCGTCGAGCTTCTTGGCGCCGACGCCGCTGATGAGCGCCAGCGCCTGCACGTCGGCCGGCGCGCGTTGCGCCATCTGCAGCAGCGTGGCGTCGTGGAACACCACATAGGCCGGCAGGTTGTGCTCACGCGCCACGGCCGAGCGCCACTGGCGCAGGGCGGCGAACCGCGCTTCGCCGGCCTCGCTGAGCACCGTGTCGGCCGGCGCTGCGGCACCGCGCTCGGCACCGCGTCGACGGCGCGGCGGCGCCTCGCGCGCCTCGCGCAACACGATCGCCACCTCGCCCTTGAGCACGGCCCTCGCCGAGGGCGTCAGCCGCAGGGTGTTGTACTCGCCTTCGGCGCGCACATGGCCCAGCGCCACCAGCTGGCGCAGCACGCCGCGCCACTGCGTCTCAGACAGCTCGGCACCGACGCCGAAGGTCGACAGTGCCTCGTGGCCGTGCTGGGCGGTCTTGTCGGTGTGCTTGCCGCGCAGCACGTCGATCAGGTGGCTGGCGCCGAAGCCGATGCCGCCATGCTGATGAAATCGATAGATGCACGACAGCGCCTTGCGCGCAGCCTCGGTGGCGTCCCACACCCGGGGCGGGCTCAGGCAGTTGTCGCAGTTGCCGCAGCGCACCGCAGAGCCGACGTCGCTCGCGGTCGCCGCTGGTGGCTCATTGTTGGCCGTGGCATCCGAGACTGCTTCGGGGTGGTTGCCGGGACCGCGGTAGGCCTCGCCGAAGTACGCCAGCAGCCGCACCCGCCGGCAGTCGTGCGCCTCGGCCAGCGCCAGCAGGGCGTCGAGCTTGCCGCGTTGGATGCGCTTGAAGTCTTCGCCGGCGACGCTGTCGTCGATCATGCGGCGCTGGTTGACGACGTCGGACAGGCCGTAGGCCATCCAGGCGTCGGCCGGCGCGCCGTCGCGGCCGGCACGGCCGGTCTCCTGGTAGTAGCCCTCGATGTTCTTCGGCAGGTCCAGGTGCGCGACGAAGCGCACGTCGGGCTTGTCGATGCCCATGCCGAACGCGATCGTCGCCACCATCACGATGCCGTCCTCGCGCAGGAAGCGGTCCTGGTGCTCGCGGCGCAGCGACGGCTCGAGGCCCGCATGGTACGGCAGCGCAGTGACGCCGATGCCGCACAACCAGGCGGCAGTCTCCTCCACCTTCCTGCGGCTCTGGCAATAGACGATGCCGGCATCGCCGGCGTGTTCCTCTTGAATGAAGCGCTGCAGCTGTGCGCGCGCGTTGTCCTTCTCGACGATGGTGTAACGGATGTTCGGCCGGTCGAAGCTACTGACGAACTGCCGCGCGTCGGCCAGCGACAGCCGCTGCACCATGTCGGCGCGGGTGTGGGCGTCGGCGGTCGCGGTGAGGGCGATGCGCGGCACGTCCGGATAGCGCTCGTGCAGCTGCGACAGGCCGAGGTACTCCTCGCGGAAGTCGTGGCCCCATTGGCTCACGCAGTGGGCCTCGTCGATCGCCACCAGGCTCAGCAGGCCGCGCTCGTGCAGCGAATCGAGCATCGCCAGGAAGCGCGGCGTCAGGATCCGCTCCGGCGCCGCGTACAGCAGCACCAGGCGTCCAGCCAGCAGCTCGCGCTCGATCTGGCGCGCGTCGTCGGAATCGAGCGTCGAGTTTAGGAACGCGGCGTGCACCCCGAGCTCCTCCAGCGCGCCGACCTGGTCGTGCATCAGCGCGATCAGCGGGCTCACGACCAGCGTCACGCCGCGGCCGGCGCGGTGGCGGGCGATCGCCGGCACCTGGTAGCACAGGCTCTTGCCGCCCCCGGTGGGCATCAGCACCAGCGCGTCGCCGCCGCCGCACACGTGCTCGACTATCGCGCGCTGCGGCCCGCGGAACGTGTCGTAGCCGAACACCTCGCGCAGCAACTGCAAAGGCCGGGCGACGGGCTCTGGAAGGTGGAGGGCTTCGACCATGGTGGCGCGATGGTAGCGAGCCTCCGGACGGTCACGTTGCGTCGGCGCCCCGCGACGCGATGCCATCGTGCGGGGGCCCACCGAGGAGTGCCCCTTCGAGGTGATGGTGCGCGCGCCCCGCGTGGCTATGATGAACGCATCGGGCCATCGACAGCGAATGGCCCTGCCACCAGGAGCCCGTCATGGCATCGGTCAACAAAGTCATCCTCGTCGGCAACCTCGGCCGCGATCCCGAGGTGCGCTACACGCCCAGCGGCGCCGCCGTGTGCAACGTCAGCATCGCCACCACCCGCAACTGGAAGAGCCGGGACAGCGGCGAGAAGCAGGAGGAGACCGAATGGCACCGCGTGGTCTTCTACGACCGCCTGGCCGAGATCGCCGGCGAGTACCTGAAGAAGGGGCGCTCGGTGTACGTCGAAGGCCGGCTGAAGACGCGCAAGTGGCAGGACAAGGAAGGCAAGGACAACTACACGACCGAGGTCATTGCCGAACAGATGCAGATGCTGAGCAGCCGCGAAGGCATGGGCGGCGGCGGGGCCGACGACCACGGCGAGCCGCGCAGCGCTCCGGCGCCGCGTGCGCCGGCCAGCAAGCCCGCCGCCAAGTCGGCCACCGGCTTCGACGACATGGACGACGACATCCCGTTCTGACCGATCGTCCGCGCCGCGGTCGTCAGCGCGATCGGGCGCGCCCGCCGGCCGACGCGCTGCGCAAGAACACCTTGCGCTCCTGCGCGCTCCTTTCGAACTGCCGCGCGATGTTGCCGCAGACGAGATCGCACAGTCCGTAAACCGAGTCGTCCGCGATGCGGTAGTAAACCGAGGTGCCCCGGCCCTCGCGCTGCACGAGACCACGCTGCATCAGCAGCGAGAGGTGGCGCGAGATGTTGGCCGACGTGTAGCCGCACGCCTGCGCCAGTTCGCCCACGTTGCGCTCGCCCTGGCGCAGCAGGTTGAGGATCTGCAGCCGGGTGGGCTCGGACAGCGCCTGGAAATACGACGCCACCTGGTCGAGCGCTTCGGGCGGAAGGCCTTCCATCGTCGGGCATGAGTTGGGTGAGGACCCCCGATCATGCCCGATCGGCGTACTCTTCGCTTGCGTGCTCATTTCCATACTTGACGATTTAACCAAGTGGCTAAATAATAATACAAGTGAACCCATTGCGAAACCCTCAGGAGCGTTCATGGTGAGCAAGTTGCTGCAGACCCGTGGTTGGCCGGCGCTGGTGCTGGCGGTCGCTGCTGCCTCCAGCATGGCCCGTGCCGAGGGGCCGGCCCTGGCAACCCTGGTCGTGGCGCCACGCGCCGGCGCGCAGTCCACCGGGTACGACGGCACGGTCGAAGCGGTGCGCCAGACCTCGGTGGCGTCCCAGGTGGTCGGTGCGGTGGTGGCCCTGCAGGTCCGGGCCGGCGACCGCGTGAAGGCCGGCCAGGTTCTGGTCCGCCTCGATGCACGGGCAGCCGAGCAGCAAGCCGGCGCGGCCACGGCACAGGTGCAGGCGGCCAAGGCCGCCCAGGATGCAGCCACGACCGAGTTCGAGCGCCAGCGGCAGTTGTTCCAGAAGAACTACATCAGCCAGGCCGCCCTGGAACGCGCCGAGGCGCAGTACAAGGCGGCGACGGCGCAGGCCGCGGCGCAACTGGCGGCGGCGAACGCCGCGCACACCGAGACGGGTTACTTCGTGGTCAAGGCGCCGTACGACGGCATCGTTTCCGAGGTGCCCGTGATGCAGGGCGACATGGCGATGCCGGGCCGGCCGTTGCTGACGATGTACGACCCGTCGGCGATGCGGGTGTCGGCGGCAGTGCCGGAGTCCGCGGCGCAGCGATTGCGACAGTCGAACACCGACAGGCCGACGGTCGAGCTGGCTGGTGCGACGGCGCGCCTGACCCCGACGCGGTGGGAGGTGCTTCCCGCGGCCGACCCCACCACGCACACGGTGGTGGTGCGCCTGGATCTGCCGGCTGCAACGGCAGCGCGGCCGGGGATGTTCGCGCGCGCGTGGCTGCCGGGCGCGGAGCGCGAACCCGCGCGCATCGCGATTCCGGCCAATGCCGTGGTGCGGCGCGCGGAGCTCAAGGGCGTGTACGTCGTCGGCAGCGACGGCAAGCCGCTGCTGCGCCAGGTGCGACTCGGCCCGGCCAGCGGCGACCAGGTCGAAGTGCTGTCAGGGCTGGCCGCCGGGGAGCGCGTGGCGCTCGATCCGCAGGCCGCCGCGAGGGTGCAGTGATGCAGGCGCCGCTCGGCGTCTCCGGCCGCATCGCGCGCTACTTCCAGAGCGCGCAGATCACGCCGCTGCTGGCCGTGGTGGCGCTGCTGATGGGCATCTTCGCGGTGCTGGTGACGCCGCGCGAGGAGGAGCCGCAGATCAACGTCACGATGGCCAATGTGCTGATCCCATTCCCGGGCGCGGCCGTTCGCGATGTCGAGGCGATGGTGGCCACCCCGGCGGAGCAGGTGCTGTCGCAGATCTCGAGCATCGAGCACGTGACGAGCGTGTCGCGCCCGGGTCTGGCGATCATCACGGTGCAGTTCAAGGTCGGCGTCGGACGCATCGAGGCGCTGGTGCGCCTGTACGACACCGTCACGTCGAACGCGGACTGGCTGCCGCGCGGCCTCGGCGTCGGCGAACCCATCGTCAAGCCCAAGGGCATCGACGACGTGCCCGTCGTGACGCTGACGCTGTTCAGCCGCGATGCCGACACCGGCGCCTTCGACCTGGAGCGCGTGGCGCACAGCCTGGAAGCCGATCTCAAGCGCGTTCCGGGGACGCGCGAGGTCACCACGATCGGAGGCCCCGGCCGAGCGGTGCGGGTCGAGGTCGATCCCTCCCGCCTGTCCGGAGCCGGCGTCACGGTGGCCGACGTCCGTCGTGCCTTGCAGGCGGCCAACGTGGGCGCTCCGGTGGGTGAACTGCTCGCGGGCGACCGCGCCACCGACATCGAAGCCGGCCCCTACCTGCGCGACGCGCGCGAGGTCGGCGAATTGATGGTCGGCGTTCGCAACGGCAGGCCGGTGTTCCTGCAGGACGTGGCTACCGTGGTCGACGGCCCGCTGCCTGCGCAGCGCTATGTCTGGCACGGTACGACCGGCAAGGAAGCGGCCGAGAGCCCCGCCGTGACGATCGCGGTGACGAAGAAGCCCGGCGAAAACGCCATCGCCGTGGCCGACGCCGTGATGACGCGGGTGGGCATGCTGCGCAACACGCTGATTCCGCACGGCGTGCAGGTGGCCGAGACACGCAACTATGGCGCCTCGGCCAACGACAAGGCGATGAAGCTGATCCAGAAACTGCTGTTCGCCACGGCGTCGGTGGTCGCGCTGGTGTTCCTGGCGCTCGGGCGGCGCGAGGCGGCCATCGTCGGCAGCGCGGTCGTGCTCACGCTCACCGTCACGCTGTTCGCGTCCTGGGCCTGGGGTTTCACGCTCAACCGCGTGTCGCTGTTCGCGCTGATCTTCTCGATCGGCATCCTGGTCGACGACGCCATCGTCGTGGTCGAGAACATCCACCGCCACATGGCGCTGTACCCGGAGAAGACGCTGGCCGAGCTGATTCCCGGGGCGGTGGACGAGGTCGGCGGCCCGACCATCCTCGCGACGCTGACGGTGATCGCCGCGCTGCTGCCGATGGCCTTCGTGAGCGGGCTGATGGGGCCGTACATGAGCCCGATCCCGATCAACGCGAGCATGGGCATGCTGCTGTCGCTGGCGATCGCATTCATTGTCACGCCGTGGCTTGCGCGGCTGTGGTTGAAGCACGTCGGGCACGAGGCATCCCACGCCAAGCCGAAAGGGCTGGCAGCCCGCGTGGGACCGTTCTTCGAGCGCGTGTTCCAGCCTCTGCTCGACGAGACCCGGGGAGGCCGAAACCGCAAATGGCTCGGCCTGGCGGTGGTCGGCCTGATCGCGGTGTCGCTGGCGCTGCCGGTGCTCGGCCTGGTGGTGCTCAAGATGCTGCCGTTCGACAACAAGTCGGAGTTCCAGGTGGTGGTGGACATGCCCGCCGGCACGCCGGTGGAACGCACGGCCGCGGTGCTGCGCGAACTGGCGGCATTCGTCGCCAAGCAGCCCGAGGTGGTCGACTACCAGGCGTATGCGGGCACCGCGGCGCCGATCAACTTCAACGGTCTGGTCCGCCAGTACTACCTGCGCAGCGGCGGCGAGGTGGGCGACCTGCAGGTGAATCTGGTCGACAAGCACCACCGCAGCGAGCAGAGCCACGCGATCGCCACGCGCATGAGGCCCGAGCTGCAGAAGATCGGGCAACGTTACGGTGCCAACGTGAAAGTCGTCGAGGTGCCGCCGGGCCCGCCGGTGCTGTCGCCGATCGTCGCCGAGGTCTACGGCCCCGAGGCGGCGGCACGGCGCGAGGTCGCGCTGGCCGTGCGCAGGGTGTTCGAGGCCACGCCGGGCGTGGTCGACGTCGACGACTCGGGCATTGCGCTCGCTCCGAAGAAGCTGCTACAGGTCGATCGACGCAAGGCGGCGCAGCTCGGAATCGCGCAGGATGTCATCGTCAGCACGTTGCGCGCCGGCTTGGCCGGTGAGGACGTCACGTACCTCCACGACGCGAGCAAGTACCCGGCGGCTGCGACCGTCCAATTGCCCGCCGAACGCCAGGGCGACCTCGACGCGCTGCTGCAGCTCGCGGTGCGGTCTTCGGCGGGGCAGCTGGTGCCGATACGCGAGCTGGTGCAGATCAGCGACACCGTGCGTGAGCAGCCGATCTTCCACAAGGACGGTCTGCCCGTTCACTACGTGGTCGGCGACATGGCCGGCTCGCTCGACAGCCCGCTGTACGGCATGTTCAAGATGCGTTCGGCCCTGGCTGCGATCGGCACGCCCGGTGGCGGGACGCTCGGCGAGACCTTCATCAAGCAGCCTGCCGACGCCTGGCGCGACTACGCGATCAAGTGGGACGGCGAGTGGCAGATCACCTACGAGACCTTTCGCGACATGGGTGCCGCCTATGCGGTGGGCCTCGTGCTGATCTACCTGCTGGTGGTCGCGCAGTTCGGCTCGTACCTGACGCCGCTGATCATCATGGCGCCGATCCCGCTCACCATCGTGGGCGTGATGCCCGGGCACGCCCTGCTGGGCGCGCAATTCACCGCGACCAGCATGATCGGGATGATCGCGCTGGCCGGGATCATCGTCCGCAATTCCATCCTGCTGGTGGATTTCATCCGGCTCCAGGTCGATGCCGGCATGTCGCTCAAGGAGGCCGTGGTGCGCTCCGCCGCGACGCGGGCGCAGCCGATCGTGCTGACCGGTCTGGCGGCGATGCTGGGCGCGTTTTTCATCCTCGACGACCCGATCTTCAACGGCCTGGCGATCTCGCTGATCTTCGGCATCTTCGTCAGCACGCTGCTGACGCTGGTCGTGATTCCGTTGCTTTACTACGTGGCGTACCGCAACAAGGTCCCCCGCGCAGCCGATCTTTCATTCACTCAAGGAGCACTCAAATGACTTCCTGGCAACTCGTGCGCCTCTTCGCAGGCTCGTTCGTCCTCGTTTCGCTGCTGCTCGGCGTCCCCGGCAGCCCGTTCTTCGTCAGCACCTGGTGGCTCGCGTTCACGGCCTTCGTCGGCGTGAACCTGCTGCAGAGCGCGCTGACACGCTGGTGTCCGCTCGAGATCATCCTGCGCAGGCTCGGCGTGAAGCCGGGCTGCTGAGCACGGCAGGCCCGCCATGAGCATCGAGCGCAGCGTCATCGTCGCGCTGGCCCTGGGTGCCGCCTGGTTGCCGCGCGCAAATGCCCTGGATCTGCTGCAGGCATGGCAGGGGGCCTTGCAGCACGCCCCCGACGTGGCCGTCGCCGACGCGGCGCGTCAGGCCGGAGCGGCGCGAGCGCAGCAGGCCAAGGCACTGTGGCGGCCGAGCGTGGTGCTCGAAGGGGGCGTGGCGGTTGCCAACAGCGAGTCGTCGATCCGCGGCGCGCAGTTCGCCGCGCCGGGCTTCGGACAGACCAGCGGCGTGGCCTTCGACACGTCGGTGAAGGGTGGCACCTCCGGGCGCTACGCGCTGGCCGTGCGGCAACCGATCTACAACCGCGAGCGCGATGCGCGCAGCCGCGCGCTCGAAATCGCATCGGACGCCTCGCAGGTCGAATGGTCGCAGGCGCGCCAGGACCTGATGGTGCGCACCACCGAGGCCTACTTCAGCGCCGCGCTGGCCGGGCAGCGCCTGAACCTGCTGAACCGGCAGCAGGCGGCAGTCGAACGAGCAGCCACCGAGGCGCGCGATCGCTTCCGCCTCGGCGACCGGCCGGTGACCGACGTGCACGAGGCCACCGCGCGCGAAGCTGCGCTGCAGGCCGAGCAGCTCGAGGCGCAGACCAGGCTCGAGCAAGCCCAGGCGGCGCTCACCGACCTGACCGGCCTGGTGCCGGACTCGCCGCTGCGCCTGCCGAAGGAGCCGCACATCGACGACCTCGGCACCCTGCCTGCATGGCTCGCCAGGGCCGATCAACAGAGCTATACGCTCAAGCTGTCGGCCGCACAGCTGCAGGCCGCTCAGGCGCAGGCGAGCGCAACCCATGCGGTGCTGTCACCCACGGTCGACGTGGTGGCACAGGTCGGCGGCGAGCAGATCTCCGGCAACGGCGATTTCGGAGACGCCAGCAACACCAGCCGCAACAGCGCCATCGGCGCCCAGCTGTCGGTACCGCTGTACACCGGCGGCATGCAGTCGGCCCAGGACGCCGAGAGCGCGGCCCTGGTCGAGAAGGCGCGCGCCGAGCTCGAGAGCGCGCGGCAGCGGGTCGCTCAACAGACCCGATCCGCATGGCTGGACCTGGCAGTGGGCCAGAGCCAGCTCAAGGCCCTGACCGCGGCGCTCGAAGCCAGCCGCCTGCGACTGGACGCGACCCGCGTCGGCCAGCAGGCGGGGCACCGAACCACGTTGGACCTGCTGAACGCGGAGAACGATGCCTCCGCGGCCGAGCTCACGGTCATCGCGGCCCGCGTGCGCCTGCTCACCCACCGCTTGCGCCTGGCCGCCCTGGTCGGCGAACTCGACGAGGCCGCGCTGGCGAGCGTGAACGCCCAACTGCTTGCCACCGATCGTTGACATCGAGACTGACAGGAGACACATGCCATGGCACACATCGTCGTGCTCGGCGCCGGCCTCGGCGGCCTGCCCGCAGCGTATGAGCTGAAGGCCGAACTCGGCGCCCAGCACCGCATCACCGTGATCAATGCGCTGGACTACTTCCAGTTCGTGCCGTCCAACCCATGGCTCGCGGTGGGCTGGCGCGACCGCGAGACCATCACCCTGCCGCTGAAGCCGGTGCTCGAGAAGAAGGGCATCGAGTTCATCGCGCAGCCGGTGGTGCGCATCGACGCCGAAGGCAATGGCGTCGAACTGCGGGATGGCACGCGCGTCGCCTACGACTATCTGGTCATCACCACCGGACCCAGGCTGGCGTTCGAAGAAGTGCCCGGTTCGGGTCCCCAGGGGCATACGCAGTCGATCTGCACGACCGACCATGCCGAGCATGCGCTGAACGAGTACCGGCGCTTCGTCCAGAGTCCGGGCCCCGCCATCATCGGTGCGATGCCGGGGGCTTCGTGCTTCGGCCCCGCCTACGAGTTCACCTTCATCTTCAGCCGCGACCTGCAGAAGCGCAAGATCCGCCACAAGGTGCCGATCACGTTCGTCACCTCCGAGCCGTACATCGGGCACCTCGGCCTGGGCGGTGTGGGCGACTCCAAGGGCATGCTCGAGAGCGAGTTGCGCAACCACGACGTGAAGTGGATCTGCAACGCCCGGGTGACCAAGGTCGAGGCGGGCAAGATGTTCGTCACCGAGCTGGACGACGCCGGCCAGGTCAAGCGCGAGCACGAGCTGCCGTTCACCTACAGCATGATGCTGCCCGCCTTCAAGGGGGTCGAGGCCGTGGCGTCCGTCGAGGGCCTGTGCAACCCTCGCGGCTTCGTGCTGATCGACGAGCACCAGCGCAGCAAGAAGTACCGCAACATCTTCTCCGCCGGCGTGTGCGTCGCCATCCCGCCGGTGGAAGCGACCCCCGTCGCGACCGGCGCGCCGAAGACCGGCTACATGATCGAGTCGATGGTGTCGGCCATCGTGCACAACATCGCTGCCGATCTGAAGGGCCAGCCCGCCACCGCGAAAGGCACCTGGAACGCGATCTGCCTGGCGGACATGGGCGATACCGGCGCCGCCTTCGTGGCACTGCCGCAGATCCCGCCGCGCAACGTCAACTGGTTCAAGAAGGGCAGGTGGGTGCACCTGGCCAAGATTGCCTTCGAGAAGTACTTCATCTACAAGATGAAGTCGGGCAGTTCCGAGCCCGTCTACGAGAAGTACGTGCTCAAGGCGCTGGGCATCACCCGCCTGATGGAGCACAAGTAGCGGCCGGTCGGGCTCTTCATCAGGCGCGGCTGGCAGGCTACCATCCACGCTCGTCGCTGGGACGAGCGGGAGCTTCGAGCATGAGAGTCGGCCTTTGGTGGCGCGCGGCAGTCGCGCTTGGGGCGGTGGCGGTCGGTGCGGGCATGTCGCCCGCGCTCGCGCAAGGCAAGAAGGACACGGCCGTCATCGGCATGACGCTCGAGCCGCCGGGGCTCGACCCCACCGCCGGTGCGGCCTCGGCGATCGGCGAGGTGGTGCACTACAACATCCTCGAGACGCTGACCAAGATCGAGCCCGACGGCTCGATCAAGCCGCTGCTCGCGCAGAGCTGGAGCGTCACGCCCGACAACAAGACCTGGGCCTTCAAGCTGCGCAGCGGCGTCAGGTTCCAGAACGGCGAGCCGTTCAACGCCCAGGCGGTCAAGTTCTCGTTCGAGCGCGCGGTGGCGCCCGGTTCGGTGAACAAGGACAAGGCGGTGTTCAACAACATCGTGAACATCGCCACCACCGACGAACACACGGTCGTGCTGACGCTGAAGAATCCGAACCCCGATTTCCTGTTCCAGCTCGGGCAGACCACGGCGTCGATCGTCGAGCCCAAGAGCGCGGCGACCAACAACACGCAGCCGATCGGTACCGGCCCGTACAGGCTGGAGAGCTGGAACAAGGGCTCGTCTGTGGTGCTGACGCGCTGGGACGGCTTCCGCGACGCCAAGCGGGTCCTG
>DATIFD010000407.1:0-3002 GCA_035455385.1 Burkholderiaceae bacterium | reverse complement strand
GAAGCCGGCCTGCAGTGTCCGCTTCATCGTCAGTCCAGCGTCCTGCGATAGAACACCAGCGCGAACCCCATCACCAGCACGATGAAGACCCCCATCGGCCAGATGTTGGGCCACAGATCGGCCCAGCCGTTGCCCTTGAGCAGGATGCCGCGCACCAAGCGCATGAAGTAGGTGGCCGGCAGCACGTCGCCCACCCACTGCGCCCAGCGCGGCATGCCCTGGAACGGGAACATGAAGCCCGACAGCAGCATCGTCGGCAGGAAGTAGAAGAACGTGAGCTGCATCGCCTGCAGCTGGTTCTGCGCCAGTGACGACACCGTGATGCCCACGGTCAGGTTGGCGGCGATGAAGATCAGCGACACGGTGTAGAGGATCGGCACGCTGCCGATGAAAGGCACGCCGAACAGGTACACCGCCGCCAGCAGGATGATGGTCGACTGGATCAGCCCGATGAAGATGTACGGCACGATCTTGCCGGTCATCACCTCCAGCGGCCGCGCCGGCGTGGCCAGCAGGTTCTCCATCGTGCCGCGCTCGCGCTCGCGCGTCATTGCCAGCCCCGTCATCATCACCATCGTCATGGTCAGGATCACGCCCATCAGCCCGGGCACGATGTTGTGCTGCGTCAGCCCCTCGGGGTTGTAGAGCTTGTGCACGCGCACGTCGAACGGCGGCTGGCCGCCGGCCAGCGGCGCGAGGGCGCCCTGCAGGTCCTTCTTCGCCACCGTGAACGCCAGCTCGCGCACCGACGCGATCGCCGCGCCGGCGGCCGCGGGGTCGGTGGCGTCGGCCTCGATCAGCAGCGCCGGGCGTTCGCCGCGCAACAGCGCGCGCGTGAAATCGGCCGGGAAGTTGACGACGAACTGCACGTCGCCGCGCGCCAGCGCGGCGCGCGCGGCCTCCTCGCTGCCCAGCTCGTCGACGAAGTCGAAGTAGCCGCTGGTCTTCATCGCGCTCAGGTAGCTGCGCGTGAACTCGCTCGGCTCATGCACCACCACCGCGGTGGGCAGGTGCCTGGGGTCGGTGTTGATCGCATAGCCGAACAGCAGCAGCTGCACGATCGGCACGCCGATCACCATGCCGAAGGTGATGCGGTCGCGCTTGAGCTGCAGGAACTCCTTCAGCACGATGCCCCACCAGCGATTGAACGAGAACCGGGTCATGCTCTCGCAACGTAGTTGTCCGACGACTGGTTCATCAGGTGGATGAACACGTCCTCGAGGCCGGTGGCCGCCGGCTCGATGCGGCAGGCGGTGCCCGCGGTGACGCGGCGCAGCGTGGCCTCCAGCGCGGCACCATCGCGCCCGGTGACGTGGAGCGCCGAGCCGAATGCGGCCAGCTGCTCGACCCCCGGTTCGCGCTGCAGCACGGTATTGAGTGCCGCCAGGTCGCCGTCGGAGACCGCCCAGGTCGTGAGCCCCTGGCTGTCGATGATCTCCTGTGCGGTGCCCTGCGCCATCAGCTCGCCGTAGGCGATGTAAGCGAGCTTGTGGCAGCGCTCGGCCTCGTCCATGTAGTGCGTGCTGACGAGGATCGAGATGCCGCGCGCTGCCAGCTCGTGCAGCTCTTCCCAGAACTCGCGGCGCGCCTTCGGGTCGACGCCGGCGGTGGGCTCGTCGAGCAACAGCAACTCGGGCTGGTGCAGCATGCACGCGGCCAGTGCGAGGCGCTGCTTCCAGCCGCCCGACAGAGCGCCGGCGAGCTGCGCCGCGCGGTTGCTGAGGTTCAAGCCCTCGAGTGCGCGCTCCACCGCCTGCTTGCGCTGCGGCATCTCGTACAGGCGGGCGACGAAGTCGAGGTTCTCGCGGATCGACAGGTCCTCCCAGAACGAGAAGCGCTGCGTCATGTAGCCGACGCGGCGCTTGATCTGGTCGCTCTCGCGCCGGATGTCGAAGCCCAGGCAGGTGCCCTCGCCAGCATCGGGCGTCAGCAAGCCGCACATCATGCGGATCGACGTCGTCTTGCCGCTGCCGTTGGGCCCGAGGAAGCCGAGGATCTCGCCGCGCTGCACGCGCAGCGAGAGGTCCTTGACGACATGCTTGTCGCCGAAGTGCTTGTCGAGCCCGCGCACGTCGATGGCCAACGACGCGTCGCCGGGGGCGCTCATCGGGCCGCCTCGGCCTGCAGCAGACGCCCGGCGGTCATCGCAGCGTCACGGCCACCGGCTGGCCCGGGCGCAGCGAAGTCGCCTTGTCGGCCGCGGGCTGCGCCTCGACCATGAACACCAGCTTGGCGCGCGTCTCGTTGCTGTAGATGACCGGCGGCGTGTATTCGGGCTCGGCCGCGATGTAGCTGACGGTCGCGCTCACGTCTGCACCGCAGCCGTCGCAGCGCACGACCACGGAACGCCCGGGCTTCAAGCCTCCGGCCACCGCCTGCGGCACGAAGAAGCGCACCTTGATGTGGCTGGGCGGCAGCAGGCGCACCACCGGCGCCCCGGCGGAGACCCATTCGCCCTCGCGATACAACGTGTCGACCACCAGGCCGCCCTCCGTCGCGGCCACACGCTTCTGGTCGAGCCGCCAGGCGGCCTGCGTCAACACCGCGCGCGCCGCGGCCACCTGCGCATCCTGCGCGCGAATCTGCTCGTCGCGCGCCGGCAGCCGCGACACGTCGAGCTGGCCCGACAGTTCGCGCACGCGCGCCGCCTTGATCGCGTGGTTGGCGCGCGAGTCGTCGAGCTGTGCGCGCGCGATGCCGCCGACCGCGAACTGCGCCTGGTCGCGATCGAGCTGCGTGGCGGCCTGCTCTTCGGCCGCGACGGCCTGCGCGAGCTGCGCGTTGACGACGGCGACCTCGGTCTTGCGCTTGCCGAGCTTGAGGTCGGCCAGCTGCGCCTGCGCGGCCTTGAGCTGCTCGTCGGCCTGCTTGCGGGCCGCGAGTTCGGCGTCGGCCTCCAGCTCGAACAGCGGCGCCTTCGCCTCGATGGTCTGGCCGCGCCGCACCAGCAGCTTGTCGAGCCGGCCGCCGACCGCCGGCGCCACGTGCACGTACTCGCCCTC
>DATIFD010000406.1:0-2503 GCA_035455385.1 Burkholderiaceae bacterium | reverse complement strand
GGAACAAGGCCGGCCTGTGGAAGTTCGACCCCGTCGCCGGCGCCGACCGCCTGCGTACCGCGCGCATCGGACGCAACGAGCTGGCGGCGATGCAGGCGGTGCTCGCGTACTACGACGCCCAGCGCGACTACGCCACCGAAGACCGCAACGGCAACGGCGTACGCGAGTACGCGCGCAAACTGGTCAGCTCGCCGGGCAAGCACGATGGACTGTACTGGCCGAGCCCGCTGGATACCGAAGAGAGCCCGCTCGGCCCCTTGATCGCACAGCAGAAGCCCAAGGGACCGGGTTATTGGGGCTACCACTACAAGATCCTCACCAGGCAAGGCACGAACGCGCCCGGCGGCGCCTACGACTACGTGATCGGCGGCCGCATGCGCGCCGGCTTCGCGCTCGTGGCCTGGCCGGTGCGCTACGGCGACACCGGGGTGATGACCTTCATGGTCAGCCATGCCGGCGTGGTCTACCAGAAGGACCTCGGGCCGAGCACGAACGCGATCGCGGGCGCGATGACGCGCTTCGATCCGGACGACAGCTGGCACAAGGTGTCGCCGCCGTAGCCATGCTGAAGGTAGCCTTGCACACCGCGTCCGTCGTTCGCGCGCATCGCCTTGACGAGCGTCAAGTGGCGGGCCCCAGGCCCGATGGCCTGCGACGCGCAGTCGGACCATAATGCGCGCCACCGTGATGGCCCGTTCGACTCGCCGGCAATCCCGCCGCATCGCCCTCGTGCTGGCGATGGCGTCTGCTTTGGCGATGGCGCAGACACCGGCTCCGCCGCCAGCGGCCGCGCCTCCTCCCGCGACAGCGCCGGCTGCACCCGCCGCCAAGCCCGCGAGCAAGGAGCAGCTCGAGCAGCTGCTGTCGCCGATCGCGCTGTATCCCGATTCTCTGCTGTCGCAGGTGCTGATGGCGTCGACCTACCCGGCCGACGTGGCCGACGCCGCCAAGTGGTCCAAGGCCAACAAGGACCAGAAGGGCGACGCCGCGGTCAAGATGGTGCAGGACCAGCCGTGGGATCCGAGCGTGCAGTCGCTGGTGGCGTTTCCGCAGATCTTGCAGGTGATGGGCGATCAGCCCGACTGGGTGCAGAAGCTCGGCGATGCCTTCCTCGCGTCGTCCAAGGACGTGCTCGACGCGGTGCAACGCCTGCGCCAGAAGGCCCAGCAGGCCGGCAACCTGAAGAGCAACGAGCAGCAGAAGGTGATCGTCGAGCAGGAGCCGACGACGCAGCAGACGGTCATCAAGGTCGAGCCGGCGCAGCCCGAGACGGTGTATGTGCCGGCGTACAACCCGCAAGTGGTGTACGGCACGTGGCCGTACCCCGCGTACCCGCCCTACTACTACCCGCCGCCGCCGTACTACTACCCCGGCGGGGCGCTCGCCTCGGGCATCGCGTTCGGCATCGGCGTGGCGGCCATCGGTTCGATCTGGGGCGGCTGCAATTGGGGTGGTGGCGACGTCAACATCAACGTCAACAAGTACAACAGCATCAACAGCAACCGCCAGATCAATAACAGCAAGTTCGAGCACAACAGCGCCAACCGGCGCGGCGTGCCGTACGGTGATCAGGCGAGTCGCGACAAGTACGGCAGCAAGGGCGTCGGCAATTCGGCGCAACGCGACCAGTATCGGGGCCGCGACCCGAGCCGCGACGCGCAGCGCCAGCAGGCGCAGAGTTCGCTGCAGGACCGCGGCATGAGCCCGCAGCAAGGACGCGATCAACTGCGCACCGACCAGGCGACGCGCGACCGCGCCAATCAGGCGGCGCAAGGCGCCGGACGTGATCGTGCGGGGGCAGAAGGCGGCTTCGGCGGCGCCGACCGCGCCGGCGTGCAGAACCAGGCCCGCGGCGCCAGCGACAGCGCGCTTCGCGGAGCGAGCAACCCCGGACAGTCGCGCCAGCAGGCCGATCGCGGCAACGCGAGCCGTCAGTCGATGTCGAGCGGCGGGCGGGCCGGCGGTGGCGGTGGTGGCGGCGGTGGGCGCGCCGGTGGTGGTGGTGGCGGTGGGCGCCGTCGATGAACGGGAGAGCTGCATGACGCGCGCGATCGCCGCCCTGCTGCGTGGCCTGCTGGTGGCCTGCGCGCTCGCGTCGCCGGCTGCGTTTGCGCAAAAGATCTATCCAAGCAGCGAGGCCGCGGCACAGGCGTTCACCGATGCGCTGCGCAAGGCCGACCGCAGCGCGCTGGCCGTCGTGCTGGGCGCCAACTACAAGCAGTTCGTGCGCACCGATGGCCTTCAGCGCGCCAACATCGAGGCCTACCTCGCGGCCTGGGACAAGCAGCACAAGGTCACCGAGACCGACCAGAAGGCGGTGATCTCGGTGGGCGACCAGGGTTGGACGCTGCCGATCCCGCTGGCCAAGCGCAAGACCGGCTGGCAGTTCGACCTGGTGGCCGGCGCCGACGAGATGCGCACGCGCCGCATCGGCCGCAACGAGCTGGCCACGATCCAGGGCATCCTCGCCTACTACGACGCGCAGCGCGAGTACTCCGCCGTC
>DATIFD010000405.1:0-8458 GCA_035455385.1 Burkholderiaceae bacterium | reverse complement strand
CGCCGCGAGTCAGATGTGGAAGCACGCGCTGTGCGCGTGCCGAGCGCGCTGCTGCGATGCTCGCCGCGCCACAAGTCGCCCCCACCGGGCACCGCCCACCGCGCTGTAGCGCTCGTGGTGTGCGTGGACGCATGCCGCGGTGGTGCCAGCAAAGCCGGGGGCGGGTATGCGCCGGCAGCGACATTGCGCGGCGCCGAGGACCGCAGAGCGCATGGCCGCGCGCGCGCAGCGCGCGCTTCGTGTTCTGACTCGCGTCGATTGTTCGAGCACAGCGAACGCAGTGAGCGGTGCGAGTTTCGACGCGGGCCATGCGATCGAGGACCGCAGGGGAGTCGGCCTGCAAGGCCGACCGCCGTGCACGAGCGCCGGCGCATACCCGCCCCCGGCTTTGCAGGCTCAGACGCCGCATAGATCCAAGATGGCGCTGCTAGAAATCCAGGGCCTCAAGACCCACTTCAAGACCGACGACGGCTGGCTGCATGCCGTCGACGGCGTCGACATCAGCGTCGAGCGCGGCGAGACGGTGTGCGTGGTCGGCGAATCGGGCTGCGGCAAGTCGGTGACCGCGATGACGGTGTTGAAGCTCGTGCCGATCCCGCCTGGCAAGATCGCCGCCGGGCGCGTGATGTGGCAGGGGCGCGACCTCGTGCCGCTGCCTGCCGACGAGATGCAGAAGATCCGGGCCAAGGAGATCGCGATCGTCTTCCAGGAGCCGATGACGTCGCTCAACCCGGTCTACACCGTGGGCGAACAGGTCGCCGAGGTGCTGCGGCTGCACGAAGGGCTGTCGCGCAAGGACGCTCTCGACCGCGCGGTGCAGATGCTCAAGCGCGTGCGCATCCCGACGCCCGAGCGGCGGATTCACGACTACCCGCACCAGTTCTCCGGCGGCATGCGTCAGCGCGTGATGATCGCGATCGCGCTGGCGTGCAACCCCAAGCTGCTGATCGCCGACGAGCCGACCACCGCGCTCGACGTGACGATCCAGGCGCAGATCCTCGAGCTGCTGGCCGAGCTGAAGGCCGAGCTCGGCATGGCGATCATGCTGATCACGCACGCGATGGGCGTGGTGGCCGAGGTCGCGCAGCGGGTGGTGGTGATGTACGCCGGCAAGGTCGTCGAGGAGGCGCCGGTGGGCGAGCTGTTCGCGCACGCGCGCCACCCGTACACGCAGGGGCTGATCCGCTCGATTCCGCGCATCGACACCGCCGCCATCCACAAGGTGCGGCTGGAGTCGATTCCCGGCACGGTGCCCAAGCTGATCGAGCCCGCCGAGGGCTGCCGCTTCGCGCCGCGGTGCCGCTACGCGAAGCCCATCTGCACGCAGGCCACGCCGCCGCTGCGCACCGTGGCGCCTGGCCACAAGGTGGCGTGCGTGTTGGACGAGATTCCGGCATGAGCGCGACCGTTTCCGCGACGCCGCTGCTGCGCGTCGACCAGCTGGTCAAGCAGTTCCCGATCAAGGGCGGCCTCTTGTCGCGCGAAGTCGGTCGGGTGCACGCCGTCGACGGCGTCAGCTTCGAGCTGGCGGCCGGCGAGACGCTCGGCCTGGTCGGCGAGTCCGGCTGCGGCAAGAGCACCACCGGCCGCTGCATCCTGCGGCTGATCGAGCCGACCTCCGGCAGCGTGTGGTTCGAGGGTCGCGACGTCACCGCGATGGACCGCCACGAGCTGCGCGCGATGGCGCGGCACATGCAGATCATCTTCCAGGATCCGTACGCGTCGCTGAACCCGCGCATGACTGTGGGCCAGATCATCGGCGAGGCGCTGACGATTCACCAGCTCACGAAGACCGCGGCCGAGTACGAAGCGCGCATCGTCGAGCTGCTCGAGACGGTGGGCCTCGCGGCCGACCACATGCGCCGCTATCCGCACGAGTTCTCCGGCGGCCAGCGCCAGCGCATCGGCATCGCGCGCGCACTCGCGGTGTCGCCCAAGCTGGTGGTGTGCGACGAGGCGGTGTCGGCACTCGACGTCTCGATCCAGGCGCAGGTGATCAACCTGCTCGAAGACCTGCAGTCGAAGTTCGGGCTGACCTACATCTTCATCGCGCACGACCTGTCGGTGGTCGAGCACATCAGCGACCGCGTCGCCGTGATGTACCTCGGCCGCATCGTCGAGATCGCGCCGGCGAACAAGCTGTACACGCAGCCGCTGCATCCGTACACCGAGGCGCTGCTGTCGGCGGTGCCGATTCCGGATCCCAAGGTCAGGCGCAAGCGCGTGATGCTGCAAGGCGACGTGCCGAGCCCGATCCATCCGCCGCCGGGCTGCCACTTCCACACCCGCTGCCCGATCGCCAAGCAGCCGCTGTGCAGCACCGAGAAGCCCGAGCTCAAGCCCTCGGCCGAGGGCCACTGGGTGGCCTGCCACCTGCGCGGCTGAGGCCGAGGCTACCTTGCTCTCTTGGTTCGCGGCGGCACGCCGTGCTGCAGGCCGTTGAACATCAGCGCGGTGATGCGCTTGGCCAGTCGCTCCGGCGCGCTGGCATCGAGACCGACCCACTGCACCAGGCCGTCGATCATCAGCACCGCCAGCCCGTGCGAGGTCGACCAGGCCAGCAGCGCCAGCTCTTGCGGGTCGCCGGCCGCGATCAGGCCCTGGCGCTGTGCGCTCGCGATCTCGTTGACGGCCAGCGCGAACACCGCGGCCTCGGCGCTTCGCACGCCGGGTTCGACAGCCGCCTCGGCACCGAACATCACGCGGAACTGCCCCGGATGCGCGAGCGCGAAGCGCAGGTACGCCACGCCCAGTGCGTGAAAGCGCGCCAGCACGTCGGTGCCGGCGGCAGCTTGCGCGGCCTGCACCTCGGCCATCAGCTCGCGAAAGCCCTGTTCGGCCACCGCGGCCACCAGGGCCTGCTGGTTCTCGAAGTGTCGATACGGTGCGCCGTGCGTGACACCGGCGCGGCGCGCCGCCTCGCGCAGACCGATCGCACCGGCGCCGTCGGCCTCGGCGATATCGACCGCAGCGCGCAACAAGACCTCGCGGGTGTCCGTGCTGGGCGTGACCATGTTGACAGTGTCAACACATTGCGCGAGCATGTCAAACACAGCACCACGTGGTGGCCGATTGCAGCGTCTACCACGCGAGGGCCCGACCCAAGGAGAACGGTTTTGAACGAACACCCCATCGCGGCGTGGCACCGCATCATCGGCGGCCGCTCGCGCGACGAGTTGAGCCAGTGGCTCGCCGACGACGCCGTCTTCTACTCGCCCGTCGTGCACACGCCGCAGCGCGGCAAGGCGCTGGTCATGTGGTACCTGTCGGCGGCGTTCAACGTGCTGGGCAACGAGCACTTCCGCTACGTTCGCGAGATCATCGGTCCGCACGATGCGCTGCTCGAGTTCGAGACCGAGATCGACGGCATCGCGATCAACGGCATCGATCTGATCAAATGGAACGCCGACGGCCGGGTGGTCGAGTTCAAGGTGATGGTGCGCCCGCTCAAGGCCATCCAGACCTTGCACCAGCGCATGGCCGCGATGCTGGAATCGACGGCCGGCGCACGCTGACGCGCGACGCGGCGGCCCATGACCCGGGAGACCCCATGACCATCAAGACCGCCACGCTCAACGGTGTGGCCACCATCGAGATCGCGCGGCCGGAGAAGAAGAACGCGCTCACCACCGCGATGTACCAGGCGATGGCCGACGCGCTGCGCGCCGCCGCCGACGACAACGCCGTGCGCGCGGTGCTGTTCGCCGGCCAGCCCGGCGTCTTCACGTCGGGCAACGACCTCGAAGACTTCATGCAGCGGCCGCCGCAGGGCGCCGATTCGCCGGTGGCGCAGTTCATGCGCGCGCTGCTCGAGATCGACAAACCCGTGGTGGCGGCGGTCACCGGCGCGGCGATCGGCATCGGCACGACGATGCTGCTGCACTGCGACTTCGTCTACGTCAGCGACGAGGCGCGGCTGGCCACGCCGTTCGTCGGCCTGGGGCTGGTGCCGGAGTTCGCATCGAGCCTGCTGATGCCCGCGCTGATGGGCCACCGTCGCGCCGCCGAGAAGCTGCTGCTCGGCGACCCGTTCACCGGCGAGACGGCGGTGGAGTGCGGGCTGGCCAACGCGGTGCTGCCGGCCAACGAGGTGGTGAACCATGCGCGGCGCGTGGCCGAGCGCTTCAATGCGCTGCCGCCGGGCGCCGTGCGCGATAGCAAGCGGCTGATGCGCCGCGCCGGCCGCGACGCGGTGCTGCAGGCGATGGCCGCCGAGGGCGAGATCTTCGGCGCACGGCTGCGCAGCCCCGAGGCGACGGAAGCGTTCCAGGCCTTTTTTCAACGACGCAAGCCCGATTTCTCGAAGTTCTGAGCCCACCGATGTCCCTGACGCTGAAGCTCGCATTGAGTCCGCTGCTCGTGGTGCAGGCACTGCGCACCCGCGCGCGCGTGCCCAGCCTGCCCGAGGCGGCCGGTGCGCGCGAAGGCGTGGTGGGACGCGGCGCGGTAGCCCTTCGGCTGCTGATCGCCGGCGACTCGTCGGCGGCCGGGGTCGGCGTGGCCACGCAGCGGCAGGCGCTGGCCGGGCAGCTGCTGCCGCTGCTGGCGGCGCGGCGTTCGGCGCGCATCCACTGGGCGCTGATCGCGCGCTCGGGCCTCACCACCGCGCAGACCTTCGAGCTGCTGCGCGACGCGCAAGTGCCGGCGGCCGACTTGGCGGTGGTGGTCACCGGCGTCAACGACGTCATCGACCAGGTGGCCTCGCCGCGGGCGGTGCGCGAGCGCGACCGCATCGCCAACCTGTTGCGCAACGGCCGCGGCGTGCAGCACGTGGTGTTCTGTCCGTTGCCGCCGGTGCACGAGTTTCCGTCGCTGCCGCAGCCGCTGCGCTGGATGGCCGGCGCCGACGCGCGGCGCCACAACCGCGCGCTGCGCGACTGGGTGGCGCAGCGCCATCGCATCACGGGCGATGTCTCGACGGTGCCGCTTGACCACGTGCACTTGGGCCGCGACAACATGGCCGGCGACGGCTTCCACCCGGGCGAGCCGGTCTACCGTGCGGTGGCCGAATCGCTGGCGGCGCACATCGCCGACACCGTGTGGCCGCGCCTGCACCTGCCGGCCGCGCCGCGCTGACGTCGCGCATCCAACCAGAGGGAGTCGAAGATCATGACCGGCGAAGGCAGCCTGCAAGGCAAGACGCTTCTCATCACCGGCGCATCGCGCGGCATCGGCCTGGCGATTGCGCTGCGTGCAGCGCGCGACGGCGCGCGCATCGTGCTGCTGGCCAAGACCACCGAGCCAAACCCCAAGCTGCCGGGCACGCTGTACTCGGCGGCGCACGAGATCGAGGCCGCCGGCGGCCAGGCGTTGCCGGTGCCCACCGACATCCGCGACGAGAACGCGGTCGCCGCCGCGGTCGCCAAGGCGGTCGAGCGGTTCGGCGGCATCGACGTCCTGGTCAACAACGCCAGCGCGATCAGCCTCACGCCGACCGACGCCACGCCGATGAAGCGCTTCGACCTGATGTTCGGCGTCAACGTGCGAGGCACCTACTGCTGCACGCAGGCCTGTCTGCCCGAGCTGATCAAGAGCGCAAAGGCGGGCCGCAACCCGCACGTGCTGAACATGAGCCCGCCGCTGTCGATGAAGCCGCACTGGTTCCAGAACCACGTCGCCTACACGATGGCCAAGTACGGCATGAGCGAGTGCACGCTCGGCCACGCGGCGGAGTTCAAGCGCCACGGCATCGCGGTGAACAGCCTGTGGCCGCGCACCGCGATCGCCACCGCGGCGCTGCAGATGATTCCGGGCGCCGACACCAACAAGTGCCGCAGGCCCGAGATCCTGGCCGACGCCGCGCACCTCATCCTGACCAGCGACGCCAAGGCCACCAGCGGCAACTTCTTCATCGACGACACGCTGCTCGCGCAGCACGGCATCACCGACCTCGACCGTTACGCGGTGGTGCCGGGAACGAAGCAGTTCATCCCCGACTTCTTCGTCGACTGAACTGCGTGAGCCCGTCGCCGCGATGCGTCAGAACTTCGGCTCGGGCACGTTGTCGTTGGTCTTCGGCTCGCAGCGCATCGCCAGGCGGGCCAGAGGGTGGTCGAGCGCGTCGAGCAGCTCGCCCTCGAGATCGGCGGACTGGCGGTTGATCGAGATGCGCGCGGTCTGCAGCCGCTGCAGATCGGGATACCAGACGAAGATCGGCCCGCGAATCCAGCCGTAGTAGACGGCGCTGCCCTTGGCCGGCGCGCGGAACACCATCGAATAGAACGCCGGGGTGATCTCGAGCTTCAGCTTGTCGCCGACAGGCAGGACGTTCGAGCGCTGAACCATCGCCAGCCCGCTGTTGCGGCGCAGCGCGACATCGAGGTGAGCGTCCTTCGCCTGGCCCTGGGCCTGCACCTTGCCGCTGCAGGCCAGGTACACGCCGTACTGCTGCGCTGCGGTGGCCGACGCCGCCAGCGCCGCTGCCACCGTCAGCAGGCAGCGCAGCCAGCCGCGCGGTGCAGACATTTGCGCGCTCAGTTGCCGACCTTCTTGGAGGCCTCGGTGATGCCCCCCTGCACGCCCAGGCCACCGCCTTCGCCCAAGCCGCCCTTGACCGTCTGTGCCTTGTAGTGGCGCAGCGCGACGACCATCTTGTTGTAGGCGTCGAAGAACGCGGCACTGATCAGCTTGCCTTCGTCGGTGTTCGAATAGGCGCTGCCGGCCAGCGCGCCACTCGAGCCGACGCCGAAGCCGGCGAGGCTGAAGCTCGAGTTCTTGGAATAGCCCTCGGCGGCCGCCAGCCGCACCGTCGACCGGATGTCGACCAGGGTCAGCACGGTCCCGACCTCGCTGGAGCTCGTCTTCACGGCACCGGCGATCGCGCCGAGCTTGCCGAAGGCTCTGCTCAGGCCGCCGAGCTGTCCGCCTTCGTTGTCCTTGTTGGCCATCACGATCTCGGGCTTCATCAGGTAGTCGGCCACCACCTGCTGGCCCTTGCCGCGCGTGCCGCTTTCCCGGGCCTCGTCGCCGCGTGCGCGGCGCGTCTCGTCGCTGATGCTGCGCTCGCCGGTGCCGCGCTCGACGATGACGAAGCAGTTGGACTGCATGATCAGCATGCTGAGCAACGGCGCCGTCGAGCCGAGGCGCGGGCCGTAGTAGCGATACCAGTTGGCGTTGGTGTCTTCCTCGATGCGCAGCACGCCGAGCGTCTTGTCGCACGTCTCGAGCCCCTGGTTGGCTCCGCTGGCGTTGCCGCCGGCCACGGCCCCCGTGGTCTGCGCGTGCGCGCCGCAGACGAGTGCACAGGTCGTCGCGCCGGCCACCAGCGTCCGTCGCGTCGCGGACCCGACACCTTGCGCGGTGACCATGCTGCGAACGAGCGGATCGATCGGGCTGACGGCCGGAAGCGACATGGGTGCTAGCTTCATGATCCGGTCCTTTCCTGTGACGGTTGTCGGTCGGTCTCAACGGACCGAGCGCGGACACCATAGGATCGGGTGCGTTACTGGTGAGTTACTGGGCGGCGAGCCTTCGATCGGCGGCTGCCAGCAAGGCGCGGTTGCTCGGATTGCGGTGCAGGAAGCTGTCGCGGTATTCATCGGGCACGTTGGGCAAGGCGACGCGGCGGACCCACCGCGCGCCGCGCGACAACGCCATCAGCGCATCGTCGCGATCGCCCGCCGCCTCGAAGGCCTGCACGGCAAGCCACCACGCCTCGCCCAGGTAGAGGTCGGCCGGTTGCACGCCGTCGATGTCGGCGACCACCGCGCGCGTCTCCGCGGCGGCCTCCGCCGCGCGTCCGACCTCGATCAGGAAGCCCACGCGCAACAGCCGTGCCTTCACCGCGATGCCTGCGAACTCCAGCCGCCGGGCCATCGCCAGCACCTCGTCGCAGCGCATCAGTGCGGTCTTGGGGTCGTCGCGCGGCAGGTCCTCCAGCATCACGTGCATGCGCACGTTCGGGTCGGCGCCGGGGCTCAGTTCGGCGATGGCACGCTGCACCGAGGCCAGGCCGTCGTGCGTGCGTCCCAGCGCGCGCGAGATGCGTGCCGCGATCGTGGCGCCGCGTGCCCTCACCGAATCGACCGATGGCGCGTCGTATTCCAGCGCCTGTCGGGCGCGGGCGTACTGCCCCAGGTCGATCAGCCACTGCGCCTTGTGGTTTGCGGCCACCGCGACCCAGGTGGCCTGATGGTCGCGCCGAAAGGTGTCGAGGGCCGCGTCGAGGTGCTCCAGCGCCTCGCGGTAGCGGCCCGACATGCCGCTGTACAGCCCGACGTAGGTCTGCACGACCGCGCCCGGTGGGCCATCGAGCGCGCCCAGCCGGGTCTGCAGGGCCAGCGCCCGGCGCGAGAGTTCGAGCGCCGCGTCGACCTGCCCCAGGTTGCCCTTGACGGTGGCCAGGTTGGAGGTGAGGGTCGCCAGTTCGGCGATGTCGCCCAGGCCCTGCGCTGTGATGGCCGCCTGTTCGAGCGCATGTCCGGTGTCGCGCAACCGCCGCAGGCCGTTGAGCACATAG
>DATIFD010000404.1:0-3338 GCA_035455385.1 Burkholderiaceae bacterium | reverse complement strand
GTGCACCTCGGCGCGCAGAAGCTGCTGGTGATCGGCGCCGGGCGCATGCACGAGCCGCCGGGGCGCCGCGTCGACGCCAACGGCTATCCGAGCCTGGCGCAGATCGCCGGCCACGCGTTGTCGAACATCTTCCTCGACGCGCTGGCGGTCGACGTCGAGCGCATGCGCCGCATCAACCACACGCTGTCGCTGCTGCCGGAGTCGGGGCGCGCGCAGACCCCGCTGCGACCGATCGACGTGCTGGTGATCGCGCCGAGCCAGCGGCTCGACGATCTGGCCGCCGAGCACCAGAACGAGCTGCCGGTGCCGGTGCGCGCGCTGCTGCGCGGCATGGGCGTCACCGGCCACGGGCGCGACGCGCGCGGCGCCGCGCTGGCCAGCTATCTTCTGTTCGAGCGGTCCTACACGCGCGCGCTGATGGCGCTCGGAGAGGCCGACGTGATGGCGCGGCGCGACGAGGTGTTGGCCTTCTTCGGCTGGCACGGGCCACGCGCGGCCCAGCCCGAGCCGGCGGCGGTGCCGCCGGTGGAGCGAGGCCTTCGCGCCAACGCGTGAGACGGTCGCGCGCGCTCAGGTGTCGCGCCGCGCCATGATCAGCACGCGCGGGCCGTTGCGCTCGGCGCGCTCCTCGACGAGGTCGCAGCGTCCGAACCCCACGGCCTGCAGCGTCGACATCAGACCGTCGAGCGTCAACCAGCTGGCGTGGGCGTACATGCCGGAGAACACCTCGGACACACCGCCTTCGGCAAAGCGCTGACACGGCAACTCGAGGCCGCCGCTGCGCAGCACGTCGGTCGCGCGCTCCACGCTCGCGACGTGGGTGTCGAGCATCAGGCCGGTGCCTACCTTGGGCGCCAGCCGCTGCAGGTGCGCGATCGGGTCGACCAGGTGGTACAGCACGCCCACGTGATGGGCGACGTCGACGTCGGGCAGCGCCGCCATCTCGGCGGCGACCTCGACGTTGCAGCGCTGCACCTCCGGCGAGTGCCCATAGAGGTAGCACCGCAACACCGTCTTGACGACGTTCTCGATCCGCGAATCGACTGCGGTCACCTGCCGGGCCAGATCGCACAACGCGATCGTGTGCACGCCTTCGAAGCAGCCGATCTCCAGCACATGCCGCTCACGCAGTGCAAAGGTGCGTTCGAGCAGCGTGATGCGGCGGTCGGGGATGTCCTGCGGCTCTTCGCGCTTGGAGGCCCGCGCGCGATCGCCGATGCGGCGTCCGCGCGAGTCGACGGTGAAGCAGTTCCACTTCAGCAGGCGGTTCAACTCGGTCAGGTCGGCGTCGCTCAGACGGTCCAGGCGCGGCGTGGCCCGTTGCAGTGGCGTGTATCCGGCGGCGGCCGGGCTGTCGCCCGTCGGTTCGATCGGAGTCGCGGCGCGACGCAGCAAACGCTTCAGCATGTGGGCATGCTCGATTGGTTGGGACCATGCGCGGTGGGTGCCAGCGAGACTGTAAAGTGTGCGCGTCGAGGGCGTGCGGGCACAATCGCCCGGGAGTCAGGAGCCGGTTGTGCAAGTGATCAGATTGTTCGTCGGATTCGACCCGCGCGAGGCGGTGGCGTACCACACCTTCTGCCAGAGCGTGCTCGAGAAGGCCAGCCGGCCGGTGTCGTTCATGCCGCTGGTGCTGCAGGCGCTGCCCGGCTATACCGAGACGCACACCGACGGCAGCAACACGTTCATCTATTCGCGTTTCCTCACACCGTATCTGTGCGACTTCCAGGGTTGGGCGCTGTTCGCCGACGGCGACATGATCTGCCGCGCCGACATCGCCGAGCTGTGGTCGCTGCGCGACGAGCGCAAGGCCGTGCAGGTGGTGCAGCACGATTATCAAACCAAGGCCGCGGTCAAGTACCTGGGCAACAAGAACCAGAACTACCCGCGCAAGAACTGGTCGAGCGTGGTGCTGTGGAACTGCTCGCATCCGAAGCACAAGCTGTTGACGCCGGATTTCCTGATGGGGCAGACCGGCGCGTTCCTGCATCGCTTCAGCTGGCTCGACGACGCCGACATCGGCGCGCTGCCCAGGGAATGGAACTGGCTGACCACCGAGTACCCCGACAACTACGACGCCAGGCTGCTGCACTACACGCTCGGCACGCCGTGCTTCAAGGCCTATTGGGATGCCGAGATGGCCGACGAGTGGCATGCGCATCACGAGCGGGCCCAGTCGGGCATGCATGTCTGAGGCGGGCGGCGGACCGCGGCACGTATCGGCATGACGGCCGGTCCCTGGGTGGCGTTCTGGCCGCACACACCGGACGAGCGGGTCGCCAGCGCGCGGCTGCGCTGCTGGCACGTGGTCCGCGGCCTGCGCGAGTTGGGCGTCGACGCGCGCATCCATCGGCCGGGCGATGCGGCGCCGCGCACGCTGGTGCTGTCGAAGCGCTACGACCCGGAGTCGCTCGCGCACGCCGACGTGTTGCGCCGCTTGCGCGGCACGCGACTGCTGCTCGATCTGTGCGACAACCATTTCCACAACGACCATCCGACCCCGCTGTTCGAGGAGCGGGCCCGCCAACTGGCGCGGGCGGTGCGGCAGGTCGACCATCTCGTCGCGGCGTCGACCGCGCTGGTCGCCGTGATCCGCGAGCATGTGCCCGAGTCACCCCGCATCGACGTGATCGGCGACCTCGTCGAGGAGCGGTTGCAGCCACCGCGGCGCTGGCGCGAACGCATGGCCGGCCGATGGCAGCTGATGAGGTTGCGGCGCGCACTGGCGCACTCGCGCGCGGCCAACGGCCGTCGCCTGGTCTGGTTCGGCAACCACGGCTCGCCCAATGTCGACGGCGGTATGCAGGACCTCGAGTCGATCCGCGAGAGCCTGTGGCGGCACCATCGCGACAGGCCATTGAGCCTCACCGTGATCAGCAACAGCGCAGAGCACTACAGCCGGGTCAGTGCGAGCTGGCCGTTCGCGCACGCCTACCTGCCGTGGTCGAGCGCGAACTTCGATGCCGCGCTGGCCCTGCACGACGTGGCGCTGATTCCGATCACCCCCAACCCGTTCACCCGGTGCAAGACCGCCAACCGCGTCGCCACGGCGAGCGTGCACGGTGTCGCGGTGGTCGCCGACACCATCCCGTCGTACGAGGAGTTTCGTGGCTGCATCGTGCTCGACGACTGGGGCGATGGTCTGGCACGCCTGATGGATGAGCCGCTGCAGCGACAGGCCTCGGTGGCCGCGGCGCGTCGATTGCTGCAGCAGCGCTACGCGCCGGCCGTCATCTGCGCGCGCTGGCGCGACGTGCTGCAGCAAGGGTCGGGCAGTCCACCGTGATCGACGTCTTTGTCTGCACCAACGAGGTCAACTACGCGGTGGCGGTCGCCGG